>DATGOZ010000314.1:0-2406 GCA_035305395.1 Taishania sp.
GGAAATTTGTTGTTGAGCATACATTTGAAATGGTTGGCAAAGGAGTTAGGCTTTGAAAGAATTGTTTTGAAAAATGGGGTCATGTTAGCATATTTCATTAATCAACCAAATTCAAGTTATTATCAATCCGAACAATTTCAACACATCATTTCAACTTTACATGAAAATCCGAGATTGGCTACTTTCAAAGAAAGAAAATCCCGATCAAAGGATGAAAACAATACGCTGATGTTGCGCTTTGAAAATATAAAATCGGTCAAAATTGCTTTGGAGAAATTAAATGTTCTAAACATACAAGTTACGAGTATTTAAAACATTTGACGGATAAATTCGATAAGCTTATCCGCGGATTTCAGCAAAAATATTTTTGAAAAATAATTCCTTTACAAAAAACATGATTTTTGTCATGCTTTGGTTTTGGTAGAATTTCTAATTTTGCGCATTCTAACCGAAACCCAAATGAAAAATTTACTTTTCCCACTATTATTATTGTGTAATATTGTATTTTCCCAAGTAGGAATCGAAACCGATACACCTCAAACTGCATTAGACATAAATGGCAGTCTTCAACTTAGAAGTGATTTAAAAGTCAATGGAAGTGATTCCACTGAAGGCAATCCTGGTACCGAAGGGCAAGCTTTAGTTTCGCAGGGAGAAGGGCAGCCGGCGATTTGGAAAAACGTTTTAGTTCCTTTTTTGGAGGAAGATCAATATCAGTTAATCAGTTCGCATGCAAGAATTGACAATACAGGAATTTCTTTCTCAACAGGTCCTGGCGATGGAGTAAAGACTAATCAAATCGATGATGATTTAGACAGTAACTGGATGATATTGCAGGATTTGAATTCTGAAATAACCGTTGAAAATCCTGATAATAAAATTTCACTTATTTTTCAAAGTGGAGTAGAATTATCCAGAACTACTTTGGAAAACCAAAATATCAAATATATATGTGCAGTTTTTTTTAACGGCAAATTAAAGGCCATGCGTTCCAATCAAATTGATGCTATCCCTAGCAAACAAAAGAATCAATCGATGATCACTTTGGCATACAACATTTTCAACCTTGCCCCAGGAGATTATGAAGTTCAGGTCGGTTGTAGAAAAGTTTCAACCTCCAACAACAATCTCAGATTGGCTATCGGTAGACCTTCAGAAGGTGACGGAAACGCACAAACTAACAACTTCTCTATGCAATCCATCTTAAAAATTGATGTTATTGAGAAAGTTCACTTCATATTCAACTAAAAACCAACAATCAAATGAAATATTTTTCAATCTTATTTTTCCTTTGTTTTCATTGGATGAATACCTATGCACAAATAGGAATAAATACAGAAACACCACAATCTACTTTAGATGTACGTGGAGACATTACAGTAAGAGATAAAATCTATTTGAACGAAACTGGAAATACATTAGGTAATCCTGGTAGTAAAGGACAAGTTCTAATTTCTCAAGGAGAAAACAATCCACCAATATGGAAATCTCTTAACATTCCAATCATCAAACCGGGGGAATTTTACATCATTTTTACAGAAGCATACAGTGATAATCAAGGTTTATTGTTTTCTAATGGTGAAACGATAGGTGGATCTACATTTTACAACAAAGGTGATTTAAGATCCAATAGCAAATTCAATCAATGGAAAGATATAAGTGGACTAACCAAACAGTTCAATGTTTACAATCCCAATAACAAAGTATATATATCTTATGAAGCTGTGGTTCAGATCAGTGGTAATGGAAGTGGCTTTGTAGATTTTGCATGTGGAGTTTTTATAAATAACCAATTACAAGGTGTAAGAACACATACAATCCAACAACTCCCATCTGCACAACATCCATTTCATACCTTTCTAATGATTGTGATAGCAGACAATATTAATGTTGGTACAAATGAAGTGAAAGTTTCCTGCGCTAGGCTTCGAAACAATAATTATACTGGTCAATTGGGAATAGGAAGAGCTATCCAAACAAATATCAATAATTTCGTTGCTCAATCTTCTGTGAAAATAGACATTTATGAAATGCCTGAAATATTCATTCCTGTAGTCAACTAATTAAATTAAAGTCATGAAAAAGTCAATATTTATAACCATATTTTCAATTAGCCTTATATCTTTTGCTCAAGACGGGAGAGTTGGCATCAATACAGATTCACCTCAAACAACTTTAGACATCGATGGAGACATCAATGTTTCCGGTTCAATTTATATAGGAGGCGAAAACATTTCAGCTGGAACTAATAATCAACTCATCACTTCAGGTGGTGAATCAGATGCTGCATCTTGGACCGATAAAACCATTCCTTTAGGTATGGATACAAGCCTTAACACAAGTTATATGAACTCCTATAAAGATTCCAATGGAATTGAGTTTGATAATAGTTCTGCAGGAAACACC
>DATGOZ010000315.1:0-5625 GCA_035305395.1 Taishania sp.
TATCATCAAAGTACGCATTTTCCGTACATCAGATAAATAGACAAATGAATAGGTATCGTTAATGGCATTTTGCTGATTTAAGATGATAGGAGTGCCATTGAAATATAAAATCTGTTCATCTGGTTCAAAATATACTGTGACAAATAAGTATGCTTTTCGTATAGTACTACCAGGCTCAATATACACTTCAAAGTTTCCACCAAAAGGTAAGTTCCACGGATTAAATGCATCACCTGTTACACCTCCTCTAAAAATATCTTGGTAGACATTGATTTGAGCTGATACTATAAATCCATTAATCCAAATTAGTATTAGTATGAGAACCTTTTTTAACATTTTTGTTGTTTAATTCGATAATTATATCATTTAAACGTACAATATCTTCATTTAGTTTCGCAACGGTATTTAATAAACTCTCATTTAATGTATTTACAGTTCCATTATTTACAAACTGTCAAAAAAGGCAACCACTTACCAACCCACCTTAATCCTCCTTGTAGCTTCCGCACTAACGTTTGTCGCTACTGCGTCTTCTCAAGCAGTGCTTGTTCTTCTCAAGGGAGGAAACGTACACTGTGCACCAATTTGTAATCTGTAATCTGTAACCAGCAATTTTGAATTTTTAATCTTCAAATCTTCAACTTTTCAGTTTTCCTGCATTTTATTTCTTCAAACCGTATTTTTTAGCGAATTTTGTTCATCAATTTTTCAAAATAAGTTACGTGGGTACATCAGTGAAGCCTTATGGCAATGACGATAAAAGTAAAAAGCAAGAAGTGGCAGAAATGTTCAACAACATTTCAAAGAAATACGATTTTTTAAATCACTTTTTATCAGTAGGGATAGATAAAATTTGGAGAAAGAAAGCTGTTGCTCAGTTGAAAGATTTGAAACCAAAACGTTTGTTGGATTTAGCAACGGGAACCGGTGATTTTGCTTTGGCATTACTAAAATTAAATCCAACGGAAATTGTCGGAATGGATATTTCAGAAGGTATGCTTGAAGTTGGTAGAGAAAAAATGAAACAAAAAGGTGTCAATAACATCATCTCTATGCAATTGGGCGATTCAGAAAATTTACCTTTCGAAGACAATTATTTTGATGGTCTAACGGTTGGATTTGGAGTGCGTAACTACGAAAACTTGGAAAAGGGATTATCCGAAATGTTGCGTGTGATTCGACCTGAAGGTCGTGCGGTGATTTTGGAATTTTCTAAACCTAAAAAATTTCCAGTAAAACAATACTATCATTTTCACTCGAAGTACTTGATTCCATTTTTTGGAAAACTTGTTTCGAAAGATAATCGTGCATATACGTATCTACCTGATTCAATTGCTGCTTTTCCAGAGGGAAAAGATTTTGAAGCGATTATGAATAAGGTTGGGTACAAAAATATTCGCTCCAAAACAGTTTCTGGTGGAATTGCGACAATTTACATCGGGGAGAAATAACTAAACGCTTGAACTATGGAAAATAACTCTTCTGGTACCAATCAAGGTGCTCTTTCTACGCTAACTACCGTTTTTTTCTTTTGGGGTTTTATTGCTTCTGGAAATACGGTGTTTATTCCATTTTGTAAAGAATATTTTAGCTTAGACCAATTCCAAAGTCAGCTGATTGATTTTGCATTTTACGGAGCTTATTACCTAGGTGCTTTAGCGTTGTTTTTGATTAGTTCAACAAAAGGTCGCGATTTGGTAGGATCTTGGGGATACAAGAAAACCATCGTGATGGGATTATTGTTCTCTTCAATTGGAGCTGGAGCAATGATTGTGTCGGTTTATAATAACGTATTTGCTGGTATGTTGCTCGGTTTATTTATTGTAGCATTGGGGTTTTCATTACAACAAACTTCTGCCAATCCATTTATGATTATTTTGGGTGACGAGAAAAGTGGAAGTACGCGAATTACTTTGGGAGGTGCTGTAAATAGTTTTGGAACAACGATCGGACCGCTGGTTATTTCTCTCGCATTATTTGGTACTACAGCCGCAATCAGCAACGAGCAGATAAAATCATTGGAGTTGGACAAAGTCAATTTGTTGTACGGTTGTGTTGGATTACTGTTTTTGGCTGTAGCGATGTTGTTCAAATTTTCAAAAAATGTTCCTGCTGGAAAGATTGAAAATGATACATTAGATCAACCAAAAGCAAATAAAGCGATAACAGCTTTGTTGGTCATGACAGGTCTGTTGATTATTAGTTTTGCACCAGTTTTTTATAGTTATAGTTCGGCTTTTGAAGGTGATTTGAAACATGCAGAACAAATTCGTATCATCGGTTGGTTAGTGGGTTTGTGTGTTGTAGTTTTCGGAATCATATACATGTATGTAAAAGGATCTAAAGAAAAGATTGGTTGGGGTTCGATGCAGTTTCCTCAACTGACTTTGGGAATGTTGGCAATTTTCATTTACGTTGGTGTTGAGGTTGCAATTGGTAGTAATTTAGGCGAATTGTTGCGTATGGATCACGACATGGATGCATCTCAAATTGCACCATTTGTTTCCATGTACTGGGGATCTTTGATGATTGGACGCTGGACAGGAGCTGTTGCTGCGTTTAATTTGAGCGAAACCATGAAAGTCGTGTTGCGTTTCGTTGTTCCATTTATTGCTTTTGGAGTGGTTCTTGGAGTTGGTTATTTGTGTGGCTACGAAGTTGATGCGTTGAAATGGTATTTCTTGTGTGTTTTGTTTCAAGTGATTGCGTTCTATTTTACAAAAGACAAACCAGCGTTGACGCTCGGAGTTTTTGGATTCTTGGGAGCTTTAGCTTTGCTAATTGGTTTTTATACAAATGGCATGGTTTCCATTTATGCTTTTTTAAGTGGTGGATTATTCTGTTCAATCATGTGGCCTTGTATTTTCTCGTTGGCCTTAGCTGGTTTAGGAAAATTTCAAACACAAGGTTCTGCTTTTTTGGTTATGATGATTTTAGGTGGAGCAATCATTCCTCCTTTACAAGGTAAATTAGCAGATATCTTCTCAATTCAAAGTTCATTTTTGGTTGGTGTTGTTTGCTTCTTGTATCTAGCTTTATATGCTTTTTATGTAAAAATATTGTTGCGCAAACAAGGAGTGGAGTTTGAATAGAAAAAGCATTTAGTTTACGAAAAGCTCCGCATATTTTAATTCATAGATCTTAATAGCTTCAAAATCAATTCCGAATGAAGTTAAATCTAGCTTCTACCTTTGGAGGAGGTGAGGTGGAGGACTTTACTAGTGAAAAGTTAAGTAGAGTTTAGATAAATTTGATAGAATAAAATCTTAAAATAAAAAAAAGGTCAACCTTTCGATTGACCTTCTAGTAGCGAGACCGAGAGTTGAACTCGGGACCTCAGGGTTATGAATCCTGCGCTCTAACCAACTGAGCTATCTCGCCATAGGACATGCAACGATAAATAAATAGTCAATTGCGGGTGCAAACTTAGTGAATCTTTTTCTTTATGCAAAACAAAAAATCTATTTTTTTGCGTTTTGTCAAATAATAAGTAGCTTTGAATTACCAATAATTTTGAAATGCAAAGCGAATCAATCAGTTACTCTTTTATCGTTCCAGTTTACAATCGTCCAAATGAAATTCTAGAATTACTGCAAAGTATGACTTTATTGTCGGATAAAGACTTTGAAGTTGTAATCGTAGAAGACGGTTCGACCGAAAAAAGTGATGAAGTGGTTGCGCAATTTCAAGATCAATTGCATATCAGTTATTACTATAAAGAGAATTCTGGTCCTGGAGACTCGCGCAACTACGGAATGCGTGTAGCCAAAGGAAATTACTTTTTGATCCTCGATTCAGATTGTATTTTGCCAACGAATTATATGGTAGAAGTTCGAAAATCCTTGGAAGCAGAATATGTCGATTGTTTTGGAGGTGTCGATACAGCGATGGATTCGTTTACCGATATTCAAAAAGCAATCAATTTTGCAATGACTTCGTTCTTAACAACAGGTGGAGTGAGGGGAGGTTCTGAAAAGTTGGGAAAATTTCAACCACGTAGTTTCAATATGGGAATTTCAAAAAGAGCTTTTGAGGCATCCAACGGTTTTTCTGAAATACACCCTGGAGAAGATCCTGATTTGTCAATTCGTTTGTGGAAATTGGGATTCGAAACGAAACTACTGAAAAGCGTGGCAGTTTTCCATAAGCGTAGAATAGATTGGGATAAGTATAAATTACAAGTCAGTAAATTCGGAATGGTGCGACCGATTCTCAATAAGTGGTATCCCGAATATGCTAAAATCACGTATTTCTTTCCGGCGGTATTTTTAGTTGGATTTGTATTTGCTACAATCTTGGCGCTGTTGTGTTGTCCGATTTTTATCGGATTATACGGAATATATTTCTTGCTATGCTTTGTGTTGAGTTCAATTTCGAATAAGAGTATTTATATCGGGGCTTTGTCTGTTTGGGCTGTTGTGATTCAGTTTTATGGGTATGGGACTGGATTTATTAAATCGTTTATTCAAATTCAATTACTCAACAAAGATCCACGTGTGGTATTTCCGAAGCTGTTTTTTAGCAAAAAATAACTGATTTTTATTCGGGATGCTAAACAATAGATTGTATTTTTGACCGTATTAATTGGCAATATGAAAAATAGCTTACTCGTTATATCTATCATACTTGGTGTTTCTTTTGTGAATGCGCAAAGAAACATGGCTGATTCAATTGTGCCAACACCTTTGTTGGGTGTGCAATATGGTGCATCATGGTCAGAAGGTGATTTAAAAGCTCGTTATGGTTATTTCAATCAAGTAGGAGGGACATTAGGATATAAATTCAATAAAAACTGGTACCTAGGATTGGAAGGTGATTTTATGTTTGGTAACAATGTTAAAATGACCTATTACGATTTGTTTCATAGTCTAATGGATTCCAAAGGTTATATCACTGACCAAAATGGGGATGCTGCAACAGTTTTAAAATTTGCTCGAGGATTTCATGCAAATATTGAAGTTGGTAAGGTATTCAATAAATTGGGGCATAACAAAAACTCAGGTTTGTTCATCAAAATCGGAGGAGGTTATATGCAACATAAAATTCGTATTGAAACAAACGATCATGTTGTACCGTTGATTGAGAAGGAATATCGCAAAGGATATGACCGTTTTACTTCGGGATTCAATAGTACTCAATTTCTTGGTTATCTATATATGGCGGATAACAATTTCTTAAATTTCTACGCTGGATTTTTTATCCAAGAAGGATTTACTAAAAATAGAAGAACAATTTTTTGGGATCAACCAGATGTTCCTGTTTCGACAAAAACTCGAATGGATATCTTATACGGTATAAAGGTAGGCTGGTTAATTCCTGTTTACAAACGTGTTCCGAAAGATTATTATTACAACTAATCAATGATAGTTTTTTACATTCTTGGTATTCGTGCCTATACCTTAATCATTTGGGTTGCTTCCTTTTTTAATGAAAAGGCAAAAGACTGGATTGTAGGCAGAAAGAATGTATGGAAGTCATTGCCAGATGTTACAAATCGAGAAGTTTATTGGTTTCACTGCGCTTCGTTGGGGGAATTCGACCAAGGATTGCCTGTGATGAATCATTTGAAAGAAGAAAAACCGAATGCGTTTATTTTGGTTACCTTTTTTTCACCTTCAGGATATA
>DATGOZ010000316.1:0-6768 GCA_035305395.1 Taishania sp.
TGTGTTGTTTAAACAATTTAGCAATCCTGGAGGATTTATACTAGCATGAGGTTCATTTCCATCACCGATTACATCAACATTTGCCGTATTAACACACCCTGTTGCAGGGTCGGTAACTGTCATAACGTAATTACCCATTAAATTAACCGTTGGTGTCGCTGTGTTCGAGTTGGCGATAATACCAAATTGTCCTCCATATTGGTCTGTCCATTGGAATGTAGCATTTGGAGTGGTTGAACTACCTCCAAGATCTACATCAGTTTCAATTGAACAAAGGAATACCACAGGGTTTGGAGAAATAACTGCATTTGGTTTTGGATGCACAACTACTGGATGTGGAGTAACTGGCGAACAGTAACCATTTGCAGGTGTGAAAGTGTAATTCGTTGTTCCAGCGGTATTGGTGTTAACCACTGCAGGTGACCAAGTTCCTTGAATACCATTTGTAGAGGTAGTAGGTAATGTTGGTGCAGTATCTTCCTGACAAACAGAAATAGGATCAAATGTTGGTGTTGACGTTGGAGGGGCTTGATGGGTCAACACGTGAGAACAATTGGTTGTACTTGTGAAATAAGCTTCGATGGTACACGATGGAGTTCCTAAGTTTAAATTAGCGATAGAGTAAGAATACGAACCTAAGTTAAATGGAGCACTTGCAACAATTTGTTCTACACCGTTACAGTCTCTTACGACTAAGTTTCCTGTTGCAGGTGGACTAGATACTTGAATTTCACCGTTAACAGAATATCTATTGTTGTCAACATCACACGTTGTAGAAGTGATTGCATTCTCAATGTAGCAACAAGGTTCAACATGGATTGTTAGAGTATACGTGTTTGTAGACGGACATCCTGGAACACCTCCTCCTGATGATTCTACGACATAAACATAGTCACCTGGAGTTGTAGGTGGAGTGATTTTCACTGTTGCTGCGTCAATAGGAGTAATGTCAGGCGAGGCAGTCCATGTATAAACTCCGTCACCTCCAATTGCTGTTGTTACGACAGATTCACCCGTACAGATTGTTACCTCTGAACCTGTTGATAAACTTAAAGGAAGGGCGATACCATCTGTAGCAACAAACGTGTAGTCACAGACATCTCCTGCATATCCATCTATCATGATGTAATATTGATTTCCAGGGGTCAAACCAGTTGCGGTGACGTCATAGGGAGTGTTTTGTGCGTACATTTCGTTTACACAAACATGGCTTGTTACAGGACCACTACCACAGTTCGCAGCTGAGAAAATAAAAACTTGGATAGCTTCTCCTCCTGAACAGTTGTAAACATATGCATCAAATGAAATTGTACTCGATTCTGCTGTAAATGTCAAGAACGCGTTGTTTTCAATTGATCCACAAAATGCAGAGTTTAAGTTACTCCAATAATCTGCGGTATATGAACCATCTGTAGTTCCACAGAAACCATGAACGTTACAGATTGGTGTTGCTGTACAGGTTGTTGGACCTGGATCTGGGTTGACTGCACAAGGGGGCATTCCTGGAGGGGGAGCAACAACTCCACCACTTGAACCTCCTGAAAATGAATTAAAAGTGACTAATGTGCTACAAAAAAACAGTAGCAAAAATAAGTAAATAGACTTCATAATTTTACTTTATAAGAGTTACGTTTTCAGTTGTACCATTGGGATTTGTGATTACGAAATTGTATTCGTTCTCATCAAGTTTGACAACTTTGATTTTCATAAGTTTACGGTCGCGATTTGCAGTGTAGTCAATGGAAGTAGTTCCAGGTTTGGTTACTTCAAAAATGTATATATCGTTAACATTTTCTAAAACAAAGAAAGTTCCAATCAATTTATCATTTTGATAGGTGTTGATTGAATGTTCTTTTATTTCGACCTTATCAAAATAAGTGTCGTTTGTTACTTTGTAAATTCCAGTAATAGGCAATTTTACTTGACTAAATGAATTAAAATATAGAAATAAGGAAAATACTAGTAGAATAAAAGAATTTGTTTTTTTCATAATAGCTTTTTTGTTAAAAAAAATAATTTAATATAACAACGAAATTGACAGTGAATTAGTTGCATCATTTTCAAAATCACCTACAAATATATTAAAAAATGTTTTCTATGAAAGTTTACATGTATATTTGTCAATACTTCAATTATCTACATTCATGATTACCTTAATTCTTACAGTCTTATCTATTTTACTAGGTTTTTTTGCTTGGAATGTTACAGGTTGTTCTGTATTAATTTTTGTAGCAATTGTTCCTTTCTTATTAGGGATTTATTATTCAAATTTTATAGGTAAAAGTGCAAGGTTGAAGTTGCTTGTATTGTTAATCTTATTCAAGTTTTTTTGGGTTTTTAGTCAGGTTTTTTGGTTGAAGGATGTAACGTATGATACGTTTTTTGTCGCGGTAATTTTACATACCATTTGTTTTGTAACAATTCAAATTCCAACAATTCTAACTTATAATCGTATAGGTCGTATCTATTCAGTTCTTTTGTTTCTATTGGGGTGGGTTGTGTTTGAATACTTCATGCAACATTTTGCTTTATTGAGTCCTTTTTACATTTTGGGGGTGATGTTGGGTGAATATGAAACTTTAATTGCTTGGTTTCGTTGGTTGGGAATTGAAGGAGGGACTCTATGGATTTTGTTGGTTAATCTCGTCTTATTTGCGGTAATATCTGGTGTGATAAAACATTGGTCTTTGAAAGTTAGAATAACTGCTGTTTCGCTTTGTTTTTTACCAATTGTTTTGAGTCTTTTAACTTCAAGTTTTGCGACTAAAGAAAGTAAATCGATTGAAGTAGCAGCGCTTCATACCAATTTTAATCCAGTGAATCGAAGTTATGAACTAAATCCAAATCTTGTGATTGATTCATTGTGGAATTTGTCTAATGGAATTTCTGAAACAACAGACTTGCTGCTTTGGCCGGAGACAATTGTTTCGAATATCGGCTGGATGCAAGTGCTTCAAACAATTCCTGCAATGGATAGTTTGAATCAAAAAATTGAAGTGTTTCCAAATCTGAGATTAACTTTCGGAACGAATATTTTTGATACTTCGATAGATAATACTGATGAACGATTGAATTACAGTGAAGAGTACAATTTGTACTATTATGTTCACAATGTTGCTTTGACGAAAAGTTATAATACTCCAGTAGCGTTTAGAAGTAAGGAGATTTTTGTTCCTTTTCAGGAATCTGTTCCTTATGTGCAAACATTTCCAAGTCTCAAAAAGCTGATTTCAGTTGTTGGAAATAAAAATCTTTACACACATTATGAGTACGATGTTGATTTACAATATTTGAAAAATCAAACGTCGTATGTTCCATTACTATGTTATGAAATTTGTTTTCCGATGTTTACTTCCAAGATTACTAAGGATGCTGATTTCGTTGTCGTATTAGGAAATGAGCATTGGAACACGAGTAAGAAAGGAAGTTTTTTGTATTTTAATATTTTAAAATCAATCACAGCTCAAAATGCGAAGCCTTTGGTTAAAAGTTCAAATAATGGAATTTCTGTCGTATTGACATCCACTGGAGAAGTTGTGGAAAGCCGTCTTTTCAATGATACGGGGTTGTTGAAACAGCAAATTTCTATTTCAAAAGGAAATGCAT
This sequence comes from Taishania sp., assembly GCA_035305395.1. Classification (GTDB taxonomy): domain Bacteria; phylum Bacteroidota; class Bacteroidia; order Flavobacteriales_D; family Crocinitomicaceae; genus Taishania. Next base: position 3,607 of record DATGOZ010000316.1, read on the forward strand.
TGTATCATTTTATTAGAGGATATTCATACATCTTGTCTCTGATTGGAATCTGTTATATTTTGCTACGCTCGAAACGATTGAAAAATGAATCGTGATTTTTCGTATAATTACATCTTTATTTAATTGGTATTTTTGTCAATTATTGTAAATTTAACCTCTCAAAATTATAGATTATGCATATTGCTATAGCTGGAAATATTGGCTCTGGAAAAACAACATTAACTCAATTGTTGGCAAAACACTATGGATGGGAGTCGCATTTTGAAGATGTGGAGCAAAATCCATATTTGAATGACTTTTACGAAGACATGCAACGTTGGTCGTTCAATTTGCAAATCTATTATTTGAATTCGCGTTTTACTCAAATACAAGAGATTAAGCAGAATAAAACGAATGTTATCCAAGATCGTACAATTTATGAGGATGCATTCATTTTTGCTCCTAACTTACACTCGATGGGATTGATGACGACACGTGATTTTGAAAATTACTTCTCGTTGTTCAACCTAATGGATTCCTTTGTTTCAGCTCCAGATTTGTTGATTTATTTAAGGGCAAGTGTTCCAACATTGGTGAGCCATATTCAGCAGAGAGGTCGCGATTACGAAGAAAGTATCCGTTTGGATTACTTGAAGCGTTTGAATGAACGTTACGAAGCATGGATTTCTACATACGATAAGGGTAAATTGTTAATTATTGATATTGATAATAATAATTTCCCAGAAAATCAAGAGGATTTAGGACGTATCATCAATAGTATTGATGCTGAAATTCATGGTTTATTTTAATAAAAATTGAATCATCAGAGTTTTCTAATTTTTCAATTTTTCAATTTTCTAATTAAATGATAGTAGTTACAGGAGCAGCAGGGTTTATTGGGAGTTGTTTGGTTGGTCATTTGAATAAAAGTGGCTACACAGACATCGTGGTGGTGGATGATTTTTCTAAAACTGAGAAAGAGAATAATCTACAAGGCAAAACGATTCTTTCAAAAGTTGGAAGAGCTGGTTTCAATGCTTGGTTCAGAGATTTTGCAAAAGAAGTTGAATTTGTTTTTCACATTGGTGCACGAACAGATACGACAGAATTTGATAAACGTATTTTTGATGAATTGAATGTCAATTTTTCAAAAGAGGTTTGGAAGACGTGTGTTGAATTCAATATTCCTTTGGTATATGCTTCTTCAGCAGCTACATACGGTTTGGGAGAGTTTGGCTACAAGGACGATCATGCAATTATACCAAATTTAAAGCCTTTGAACCCTTATGGTGATTCAAAGAATGATTTTGATAAGTGGGTGTTGACTCAAACTGAGTTTCCTCCATTTTGGGCAGGATTGAAGTTTTTCAATGTTTACGGTCCGAACGAATACCACAAAGGTCGTATGGCAAGTGTGATTTTTCACGCGTTTAATCAAATAGGAGAAAGTGGAGGAATGAAATTATTCCGTTCACACAATCCAGATTACACGGATGGGGGACAATTGCGCGATTTCGTTTACGTCAAAGACGTAGTAAACGTGTGTAAATTCTTAATGGAAAAGCAACCTGAAAGCGGTATTTACAACCTTGGTTCTGGTAAGGCTCGTACATTCCTTGATTTGGCTAAAAATACATTCAAAGCGATGGGGAAGGAAGAGCACATTTCTTTCATCGATACACCAATTGATATTCGAGATAAGTACCAGTACTTCACAGAAGCAGATATGTCCAAATTAATTGGGCAAGGATATAATACGCCATTCCACACGTTGGAAGAAGGGGTGGAGGATTATGTGAAGAATTATTTGACAGAACATAAATACTATTAATTCTAGCAGTCTAGCGTTTAGTTGTCTAATAGCTAGCTATCTAAAAATCAAACAATATGTACGGAAAAATTAAAGATTATCTTTCTACAGAATTAAATGCTATCCGTGAGGGGGGTATTTTCAAAAAAGAGCGCATTATTACAAGTCCACAAGGGGCAAATGTAACAATCAATACTGGAGATGAGGTAGTAATCATGTGTGCCAACAACTATCTTGGGTTGTCATCTCACCCAGAAGTGATTCAAGCTGCGAAGGATGCCTTGGATACACATGGGTTCGGTATGTCGTCTGTACGTTTTATTTGTGGTACTCAAGATATCCACAAAGAATTAGAAGCAAAGATTGCAAAGTTCTACGGAACAGAAGATACAATTTTATATGCAGCGGCTTTTGATGCAAATGGTGGGGTTTTTGAACCTTTGTTTGGTGAAGAGGATGCGATCATTTCGGATGAATTGAATCATGCGTCTATTATTGATGGTATCCGTTTGTGTAAAGCAAAACGTTTCCGTTACAAACATTCAGATATGGCCGATTTGGAAGCACAGTTGATTGCTGCGAAAGGCTGTCGTCACAAAATTATTGTAACGGATGGTGTATTTTCTATGGATGGCGACATTGCGAAAATGAACGAAATATGTGATTTAGCAGATAAATACGATGCGTTGGTGATGACAGATGAGTGTCACTCTGCTGGATTTATCGGCAAGACGGGACGTGGAGTTCCAGAATATCATAATGTTATGGATCGTGTAGATATCATCACGGGGACGTTAGGAAAAGCATTGGGTGGTGCAATGGGAGGTTACACTACAGGTAAAAAGGAAATCATCGAAATGTTGCGTCAACGTTCTCGTCCTTATTTGTTCTCCAACTCGTTGGCTCCATCAATTGTTGGTGCAGCAAACAAAGTATTTGATATTTTGAGTTCAACAACTGAATTGCGTGACCGTTTGGAAGAAAATACGAAATATTTCAAAAAAGCAATCATTGAGGCTGGATTTGATATCAAACCTGGAGACTCTCCAATTGTACCAATTATGTTGTACGATGCAGCATTATCACAGCAATTTGCGGATGAATTGTTGAAAGAAGGAGTTTACGCAATCGGATTCTTCTATCCTGTTGTTGCAAAGGGACAAGCACGTATTCGTACACAAATTTCAGCTGCTCATACAAAAGCCGATTTGGATAAAGCAATTAACGCATTTATCAAAGTTGGAAAACAGCTGAATGTGATTAAATAAATTTTAATTTACACTTTTATTCGTAAGCGGTTTTTCTTCGGATTAACCGCTTTTTTGTTTGTGAGTTTGGTTACTTTCATTAGTTGTTATTGATATTCACTTTCA
>DATGOZ010000317.1:0-3305 GCA_035305395.1 Taishania sp.
CTCCACCGACACCAACACTCATCGCAATATTATGATCTGCAAATGCATGCGGTTGCGCGTGACATGATGCACAAGAAATTGTATTATCAGAAGACAAAACTGTGCTGTAAAAAAGTTCTCTACCCAATTTGAACTTCTCTGTTTCCACAGGTCGCTCATGAATCGGATAAACTGTACTTGGAAAATGAGCAGGTTGACGAAATGCAACATACTCTTCACTCGAAAGTTCTTTTACTTCGATATGCTTTTTCTTACAGCCAACAGCAATGAATACAAAAACTACTATGAAGCCAATTCTCATTTTAGTTTCCTAAATAATCAAATTCAAATCCATTGAAAAAATCGCGTCCCATTGCCGTTGCATTTTGTCCAGGCATGTGAACTGTTGAAACAACACTTACAGATCCGATTGCTTCAAACAATTTCGCCACATCAGCCTTTAAATAAATTGTTTTTGTAGCACCTTTTTCTATGCTAAGCAACGCACCGTTGAATACATGACTTTTTGTAGTCACTATATTGTTTACTCCTGAAAATCCACCCAAGTGATATGAAAAAGCATTTCCATTTGTTGATTGTGGTGAAGTTCCTTCAGCTTTAACCATGATATACCCCGTATTCCAACTCCAGAACATACCATTACTTGTCGATAGAGCTCCTGTTTGTGCCCCACTAACATTGCGAACACTATCAACGCCTAAAATGTAAGCCATTTCAACGTAATTTCCTACAGGAACTCCGTTAATTACACAAGAATTACCATTAGCATCTGAAACGTCTACCAAGAAATAACTTTCAGGATGTACCCACCATGTTCCATCGTCTTTTTTGAGTTTGAAATTTGAAACATAATATTTCAACGTGGAGAAATTCAATGTATCTCCATTATTCACATATTGTTCATTCAATTCAAAAGGAAGGTTTTCATCTTGAAAGTAAAGGTTAAACGAAACAGAAACATTTCCAGTTGGTTGCGCATAAATACATGAACCATCATCTTTCGTTGCTTCTAGACTATAATTTGTAGCGGTAGCATCCATGCACCCCTCTTTTTTACAAGAAACTAAAACAACTAAACTTATTGCTATTAAAACTATATTTTTCATAATCATTTCATTAAGGTAAACAAACTACATTTACTTCTTTCACTTCTTTTAAACCATTTTTGTCAACAAAAACTTCAACTCGAACAGTAACATCTGTTGTATCCGTTAGGTTATTCATCCAATGTTCATGAAAATTGATTTCCTCAACTTGGATTTCATAATTGACACTAAAAAGTTGCGTTTGACTACCATCATTTTTCAATACTTTAATTCCATATCCATGCATATTTCCTGTACTTGTAATTGTACCTTCAATATGCAATTGATTCCACGATTGAATTGTATCTCCAACAGCAGGTTCTGTAAAATTTATTTGAACATCTGTTGCAACTTCATGCTTATTTTTCTTGCATGCTGCTACCACTACGAGTAACAGACAGACTATCATTATTCTCATCATTTTTTACTAGTTAACAGGTAATTCAATCCTAACCTAAACATAAACCTTTGTTTTACATAACCTCTATTTAAACCTTGATAAATAGGCATGTATGTTTGTAGATTTATTCCAAAACTATTCCATTGAAAGATCAAATTAACTTGACCATTTAGGATGTTACCACCATTGAATGTATCCTCCGATACCACTCCATTTTTTTTATCCATCCAATTATGAGCAAAGTTCAAACCTAGCTGTGGAATGAGTTTAAAATTAGAACGAAATTCCAATTTATAAAACACTAATTGAGTAATACTTAAACCATCACCAAAACGATAAAGGTATTTATTAGCAGTTTTAAATGTATAGCTCGATTCATTTTGCGTACCAAATTTCCCAAAATGAATCGCATAATTAAGCGCTGCTATAACATCCCATGATCCAGTTCCAGGTAACATATTCACCTCTTCAAATCCAAGTTTGAAGTACTGACCTGTTGGAGCTTTTACCCCAACTCCAATCGTTCCGACGTGTCTAACTTTTTTCTCAATGGAATCAGTTTGGTCGACGAAGATAAAATTCCCCATTGCAACCACGTCACCAATTCCTTGAATGCGCGTACTGATTGAATCCGTTTTTTTATTCACAACAAAAGGCAAAACAAGTTGTGCTTGAAAACGTTTTCCAATTTTAATTTGACCAAAAATATCAGACGAAGTAAAGTACTGTTTCGAAACACCACGGTATCCATGTCCATCTGGTGCGGGATAACTATTGAACCAACGCATTGTAGTTCGAAATCCAAATACATGATTTTTTCCGCTTGGCAATAAACCGGTAGAAAACGAACTACCAGCACCACCACAAATGTCACACGAATACACTGTAAAAGTCGAAAGCAAGTAGATTACTACTCCTTTTACAATTAAATTCATAACAACTGATTAAAATTAATAATCGTTAGAAAATTCTATTTCTAACAATGAAGTGTATGAATTTAGATTATTGGTGGATGAAAAATATTGTGTGTTAAATCGTATGATTCAAACGAGGAGTATGAGAAATGTTGTCTTTCATCTGTTGCAAACACAACTGGTTCATTAACTTGAAAAGAAAAAAGCTCTGTAAACCAAACAATTTCCTGTGCTGAAATCTTCAAGTTTTTTTGTTCCCGCTTTTCTTCTTTTTCTAGTTCCTTTTTTAAATGACATTTACCGTTACATTCCATTTGAGGCTTATCACGGTTTTCACAAAGTTCACGTGCAATTTCCGCTTGATTGATCAAGAAATCGACCACAATAACCGTTTTACTCATTGATTGAAAGAGTATTAATGCAACAATTATATGTAGTACAAACGATTTCATCTCATTGAACGATCAGTTTAAGTGGTTCCAACCTTGCGCTCTCAAAGTGATAGCACTTCCGTTTTTATCAATAAAGTAACATCCATCCTGCTCGTTTGTAATGTGACCAATTACAGTCATGTGAGGATTTCCTTTAATTTTATCGTAATCTTCTTGTTTGATTGTAAACAACAACTCGTAATCCTCTCCTCCATTCAATGCACATGTTGCTGGATCCAATTCAAAATCAATTGCAGCTAACGAAGTTGTTGCGTCAATTGGAATTTTCTCATCGTAAATGTGACATCCAACCTTACTATTTTTACAGATATGTAAAATTTCTGAAGCCAAACCATCTGAGATATCAATCATAGAAGTTGGAACGACTCCCAATTCATCTAAAAAATGAATAACATCTACTCTAGCTTCAGGTTTTAATTGACGTTTAATGATGTAATCGTGTCCCTCTAAGTCA
>DATGOZ010000318.1:0-2978 GCA_035305395.1 Taishania sp.
GCCAAAGACCGTTTTCGATATGATGTATTGTTTCATACCGATTTGTCAAGGGATTCCGGCATCAGTAATGGTCGCAATTTAGCACAGGTCAACTGGGGCAATTATGATTTGGTCGTCATTGACGAATCGCACAATTTCCGCAATGCCGGCTTGACCTATTCCGATAAAGAAAACAGATATCAAAAGTTATTACGTAAAGTCATTCGGGAAGGAGTAAGTACAAAGGTATTGATGCTTTCTGCTACGCCGGTGAACAATCGTTTCAACGATTTGAAAAACCAATTAGCACTGGCTTACGAAGGAGACCCTCAGAAAATCGATGAGCAATTAGATACAAAACATAGCATCGACACCATTTTCAGTAGAGCACAAAAAGCATTCAATGAATGGTCGAAAATGGATATAGAAGATCGTACCACAGAACGTTTATTGGATATGTTGGATTTTGATTTCTTTGAAATCTTAGATTCATTGACAATAGCACGTTCCAGAAAGCACATTACAACATACTATGACACAAGCGACATTGGCAAATTTCCTACAAGAAATAAGCCTGTTTCATTAAGATGTCCTTTGACAGAAAATCATTCCGTTACTTATACTGAAATAGCAGAGCTTTTGGGGCGGTTGAACCTATCTGTTTATACGCCATTAAAATATATCCTTCCGAGCAAGAGAGAAAAATATGCGGAGAAATACGATAAAAAAACCAAAACTGGTAAGCTGACACAGTTTGATAGAGAAACAAGTTTAAAGACGTTGATGCGTGTCAATTTGCTCAAACGTATCGAGAGCTCTATTGACTCGTTTAGAATCACCACGAACGGAATTTTGTCACAAATTGATAACACCATAAAATCAATTTCTAGTGATGAACAAGCATCCATTTCCAGTATCCATTTAGAAACTCAAGATGAAAATTTCGATTGGGACCAAAACTGGGGTGATGAAGAAAATCTTTTTGGCAATAAAGTGAAAGTTCATCTGGCGGATATTGACAGCCGTCAGTGGAAAGAAGATTTAGAGGAGGATCGTTCAATTCTTAATCAATTAATGGTGAAAGTCAATCAGATTTCACCTGCGATGGATAATAAATTGCAAACGCTCATACAAAATATCGAGCATAAAATTCAAAATCCTATTAATTCATCCAATAAAAAAGCCATTGTATTTACAGCATTTGCTGATACAGCAGATTATTTGTTTGGCAATATCAGTAAATATTTTAGTTCAAAATATCATATTCATACAGCATTAATTACAGGTTCCCGAAGAGTATCGACGACGAAAACGATACCTAATGAATTAAATGCATTATTGACTTGCTTTTCTCCTCGTTCCAAAGGGAAAAATTTGATTTACCCAACTATCAATGAAGAAATTGATATATTAATAGCTACAGATTGTATTTCAGAAGGTCAAAATTTACAAGATTGTGATTTTTTGATTAACTATGATATACACTGGAATCCCGTGCGCATCATCCAAAGGTTTGGCAGGATTGACAGAATCGGGTCCATCAACGATAGCATTACGCTAGTAAATTTTTGGCCAGATATTACATTAGACAACTACATTAATCTTAAGCAGCGTGTAGAAGATAGAATGATGATTACAGATCTGACAAGTACCGCAGACGATAATATTTTAAAAGAAAATCAAAAAGACATAGAATACCGAAAACTTCAATTAAAAAAATTACAAGATGATGTTACAGATTTGGAAGACTTGAGAGAAGGGGTAGATATTACTGATTTAGGATTAAACGACTTTAGGATTGATTTAGCCAATTTCTTCAAACAGTATGGGGAATTAAATGATATTCCGGAAGGGTTGCACGCCATAGTTCCTGCAAATGACAATTTAAGACCCGGAACTATGTTTGTGCTAAAAAACATAAATGATAATGTTAATATCAATAGATTAAACAGATTACATCCATATTATTTAGTTTACATCGAAACAGATGGAAATATCTTGTATAGACACCTTGACTCTAAAAAGATATTGGATGCGATGCGGATGTTGTGCAAAGGGAAAACAGAACCCATAATAACACTTTGCGAACAAGTAAGTAAGGAAACAGACGATTATCATCAAATGGATGTTTATTCTGACTTAATGAAAAAATCGATTCAATCCATTTTGGAAACGGAGGAAGAAAAAGAAATATTAAGTTTATTCAAAACTGGAGGTACTACAGTTTTAACAAATAAGTTTAAAGGGATTGAAGATTTCAAATTGGAAACTTTCTTAATAATAAAATAAAAATGTTTACACTGCCATCCTCTACAATAGTTCAAAAAGTTATTCCCAAAAATACTTTTGATTCATTTATGAATTCGAAGCAAAAAAAAATGATGTCAGAAAGCATCCAACGCATTACTTGGCTGAATAAAATTGCAGTTGATACAGTGAACCTACAAGGCAATGAGGTAAAGGAAATTCAAATATTTAAAATTGAACTAAAATCTAACAGTGGAGTCATCCCTTTGCTTCATTTGATGGATAAAGTAGTGCCATACCATATTATTTTTCTTTTGTACTACAGCGACCGTTGGAAAGTGGTCACATCTATCAAGCATCCTCATCCTGTTGAGGAACAATCTTCGGTAGTTGACCATGCCTTCGAAACAGATTGGACAACACAAGAAGAGTTGGTCTTGAAAATCAATTTGATGAAAAGTCTAGACTACGTAATGTTGGACTTCTATCAGCAGTTCACACCTCAGATTCGGCATGCAGACAATCTTCGTAATTATTTACTGGAAATTAAGCGACAGGAAAGCTTTGAAAAACAAGTTGAAAAGTTGCGCCGTGGAATTGCAAGAGCAAAAGACTTCAAGAAGAAGGTCGAGCTAAACACGCAATTGAATAAACTTTTAACCCAGATTACGCATTAGGAATTTAAAAGAAAATTATTATGGCAAATAATCCACAAAATAGTGAAAAAAGCATAATAAATTATGGTTTTTGAG
>DATGOZ010000319.1:0-4230 GCA_035305395.1 Taishania sp.
ATCTCCTTGCTGATTGCAAACGTTGACAAAATAATTTCCAGTTGACCAGTTAGTCACATCAATACGCAGTATTTCACCTTTTTCAATTGCTTTCGAAGTCAACATAACTTTTCCATTCAAATCAATAATTTCAATTAGTAAACGCTCATTTCCTCCATTTGAAATCTGAAAAATATTCGAAAATGGATTCGGATAAATGTTAACAAAATTCACATCCAACACTTCAATACCTAATCCTTCAATGTTGATTGTTTGACTTGTTGAATTTGTACATCCAAAATCATCAGATAAATTTAATGTAACAAGATAACTTCCATTCGCATCGTATGAATGATTTGGATTAACTACTTGAGAAGTTGATCCGTCCCCAAAATCCCAAGTTACGAAAGAGTAATTTGTTGAAGTATTTACAAACGAAACTTCAGAAGAATTTTGGATTGTGTAATCAAAATCAGCTACTAATTCAGGTCGTTGATAAACTGTAAACCACAACGTATCACTCAAACAAGTTCCATTCATCTCAACCACTGCAACCTCATAAATTCCTTCTTGATTAAACACAATAGGAAGAACATTTAATGTTGTTTGAACTGGAACGACATTTCCAGCAACATGAACTGACCAATCAAATATACTATTTGGTTGACCAGCTACTTCTAAATTCGTTTGTTCTCCATTACACAGAACAAGTGAGTCTGACATCTCTGTAGTTGGATTCAAACTTGGAATTTGATTCACTGTAAATGCAATTGTGTTGCTCACACAACCATTCTCAGACGTTGCAAAAACTTCAACTTGATATGTTCCACCTTGCGTAAACTGGTGATTCAAAGTCGCAGAAGTTTCATTTAACATATCTGAATTAACTGTCCATACATACGTACTTCCTACATTTTCAGATACGACAAGTTGAACTTGCTCATCTGCACAAACTGTTGTATTCAGATCTGAAATAGCTAGTAATTCCACTTCTGGTTCTTGGAAAATATCAAACCATAACGTATCGCTAGCACAATATACTTCATTAAATTCAACAACCGAAACACGGAAATGACCACTTGATGGCATCACAAGACTTGTTGCTGTTCCTGTTATATTCGACAAAACAGTACTTGTTGAACCATTATGCAAAATCCACTTGTGGTGGAAACCAATTGTTCCGTTAATCGCCAATGGAACAGATTCACCAAAACAAACATGAATGGTATCGGGAGAATACTTTGTAGGATTGGACTTCGTCATTTTCACCAAAAAATCAGTCGTTCGAGGTAATAACGTATCATACCAAAAGGAATTTGGTGGATTTGTAAAAGTACCATTATCACTACCATCCAACATATGTAAACCAGGAATACTTGAAGTATAAAACTCGTTATAAATACCAAGATTGTTCACACGACGATGAATCAATTCACTCCCATACACATAGGGTAACGTAAACAAACCAAAAGGTTGACCATAAGAAAACGGTACAGTTGGATCATCCGTCCCATGCATCAGCAAGATTGGTACATCACCTGCCACAATATTGATTGTATCTTGAATTGCTCCCCAATAATTTAAAACTGCGCGAACTTTCGATGAATGATTATAAGTATTCCCAGCACAATCTAAACATCCAAGATTATTTACAGTTCCTCCTCCATAAGTACTCGCGGGACGCTCAGACTCTAAATCCATGTATGCCACATGCAGCGCTATAAAACCTCCTGCCGACATACCACCTATGTAAATGAAATTTGTATCTATTCCATAAGTCGACGCATGTTCTTTGAAATAACGTACCGCAGCCTTCCCATCTTGAACTCCTCTGTAAACAGCTCGTTCAGCACTTTCTGCATCAAGTGGATTGAACCCTTTTCGGTAACCGATAGTTGCTGTTACATATCCTTTTCTAGCAAAGGAATCACAAATGGCAACCATATCATCAACGTCTTTTGATCCATTCAAGAATCCACCAGAGTGTGCAAAAATGATTAACGGTCTGTTCGTTACAACATCACCTGTCGGTTTGTAAACATTTAATTTTAAATCCTCGTTCCAATAGGGAAATACCCATTGAGGAGCAGCCCCATATTGAACATCGGTTTGAACATCAACTTGAGAAAAAATTGCGTGACGATAACGATTTTCATTGAACTGGGCAAATAATAACGTTTGAACGCAACATGTGAATAGAATGAATAGAATAGAATAGTTTTTCATAAGACTGCACTTCATGTATCGATTACGTGCAAATTTAAGCAAAACCAATCCAAAAGCTAACTTTTATTTAAAGTTATTTCTTCCTTTAGGCAAGGATTTCTTTCAAAAAATTAAAGCTTCGGGCACTTTTTACAATGAACACCCTTCTTCTTATATTTTTTGCAACACTCTTTTTTCTTAGAACAAGCACAGTCAACACCACAAATATTCTGAGAATACTGAGGAAGTCCGACTTGTAATTTCACTTTTTCCAACATCTTTATTTAGACTAATTCCAAACAAATTTACAGTCTTAAAATTAATTCACAATCAATTTTTAAAAAATCTTACAAAAAATTAATTAACACACCTTCGATGACTGTTAACAAAGGATTTTTACTGGCTTTAAAATTGAATTTTAAATCGACATTCATTCGTGAATCAGACACAACTTGTGTCGTCATTTGAATATCTTTCATAGAACGTAACAACTGAAACAATGAGTTAATATTACTACTCATCGAAATCGCAGCTTTCACAAAAGAATTCCCTTCCAAATTTGTCAAATGTGCTGGTGCTCCACTAATTCGAATTCCTATTCGTTGATTATTCTCAACCACCCCAGCATTTTCAAATTTTGATTCGCCCACGTATAAAACATCATTCAACAGAAGCTTATAATAAAACACCTTTTTACCTATCGTGATTTGATCAGTTGTCACATTTGCTGACGCAAAGATTTGTTTTATGTCATCTGCAACTAGTTTTCTATTGAATTTCAAAATAACATCAGCGTTAGGTAAAAGTATTAATTCCCCAGATGAATTATCAATCGTCAAACCACGATAATTACAGCTAAGTGCAACAACTTTCATCCCCTCAACAGAAGTAATTGGTAAAAATTGATTTAACTCAGCATACGTACTATCAGGAACAAACTCAGTTGTGAAATGAAAAGCAGCCGGTTCGAGCACATAATTTAACGAAGTAAAATTATCAAGATTACTGAGTTTAGAAACTCCATTCAAACGAATCATATCTTGAGAGGCATCACAAATAAATTCAGATTCAAAACCAGTAACATTTTGTTTTATTCGAACCAATGACTTTAAATCTTCCTTGCTTTCATTCGTTTCAGTTTTACACAATTCCACAAAGCGATTCAATTCATGTTTATTCAATTGTTTTGATTGAACCACAATTCCGACCTGACCAACACTTCGTGCAATACTTGTATTCCCTAAAAAAGTATTGATGTTTTTATTCCAACTGTTTTTATCTGAAATATAGACAATTAGTCCTTGCAATGTTCCGTCACCAAATTGAGTTTGAAAATAAGTTACTGGTCTAAACCAATTAATTCCAAATTCTTTCTCAAACTTACTCGATTGAATGTGCTCCTTTAAGTATTTAATCAGGTAATCTCCTTCTCCACCAACTAACACCTCGTCAATCAAGCGACTATCTATGTTTTTGAGATTCAACTCAACAACCAATTCAGTTTGCTCAGGCAAATTATAAACCTCATTGATATCCGTCATTGTCAATTGATTCCCAAAAAACAAAAACATACCCCACAACAACGCAATGGGGACACAAAGGATCAATAACGATTTCAATACAATTTGCATTTTTTTCATACTAAGCAAAAGTACTATTTCTCACGCTGAAAAAGCAATCAGATAACAATTAGCCAATTTTATTTTAATTTCGCACTATATGATTTCACCTTTCGACGATACATATTTCATGAAACAAGCCTTACTAGAGGCTCAAAAAGCCTATGAACGGGATGAAATTCCTGTGGGTGCAGTTATCGTTGCCAACAACCAAATCATTGCGAGATCTCACAACTTAACCGAATGTTTGACAGACATTACAGCACATGCTGAAATTCAAGCTATTACAGCTGCATCAGGATCTATCGGTGGTAAATATCTTAGCGGTTGTACCTTGTATGTAACACTTGAACCATGTGTCATGTGTGCTGGAGCATTGTTTTGGTCGCAAATTGACAGAATCGTTTTTGGAGCGTCGGACGAAAAA
>DATGOZ010000320.1:0-2044 GCA_035305395.1 Taishania sp.
CATCATATAAAAAATCACCTTTCAGTGCTGGGAAACCCAATGCTTTTTGATGAGGTTGTAAACTATTGATGATGCCAGAAATTGTTCCACCTGTTCCTACGGCACAGCAAACAAAATCAAATATGTTATCTTCTTCTGTTAAAATTTCTTCGCACCCTTTTACAGCAAACTCATTTGTTCCGCCTTCAGGAATCAAATAAAAATCCCCAAATTGATGAAAAAGCTCCTTTAAAAAAGTGGGATGGCTCTTCTCTCGGTATTGTGTTCGAGTTATAAAATGCAAGTGCATACCATCGGATTGGGCTTTCCGGAGTGTGGGATTCTCTGCTATTTTATTTTCCAACTCTTCTCCACGAATCACACCCACGGTTTCAAAACCATTATCTCTTCCTGCTGCAGCAACTGCGGCAATATGATTGGAAAAAGCACCACCGAAAGTCAATAACTTAGTTTTACCTTGTCGTCTCGCTTCTTCGAGATTGTATTTCAACTTGCGAAATTTGTTACCCGATATTTCTTCGTGCAGCAAGTCTTCACGTTTTATATACAAATCTATTCCATAATCGTTGGAAAAATCTATTTTCTGATTGAAGGATTCTTGTTGCGGACTAATCATAAATAATGTAAAAAAGAAAAAAAACGACGCTGTTTTAAATAATTGAGATTGGATTCGTGAGCATACGCTTCTCGCTCAAATGAAATATTTCGATAGGCTTTACTTTTATTTCGATATTGAAAGATTCTAACAATATATTCCAAACCGTACCAAATAAAAAAAGGCAAGACTAACAACTCTATTTGCTGTCTTAAATGAATGCGCTCGTGTATGATAAAAGTAGAATTGTGCAGCCATTTTTCTTCAGCTACAAACACAAAGGGAAATATGGTAATACCCGCAAATCCTTTGGGTATCCATTTATTTAAAACTACAAAACGCATAGGCAAATTTACGATTTTTGTGATTTAGTAGGAGTGTTTTTTTACTTTAGATTCGAGACAAGAGGTTGGATACATGAGAATTTGCACTTTAACATCTCGACTTTATACATTCTACTTTCGACTTTTAAACTTTACAACTATATACCTCTATTCTACATGATTTTATTAAATTTGTTCAATGATAAAAAAAGATTTAATTGAGGGAGAAGATTACTACCTTTCGGATCGTGGATTTCGAGTATTTACAGAAAAATATCTATTGAACCGAGGATATTGTTGTATGAGCGGATGCAAACACTGTCCGTATGGATTCAGCAAACTTGTAGATCAAATTCGTAAGCAAACAAAACCAAAAACTATGACATTTCAAGAAGAAATTCTTCAAGGAATTCCAGCAGAATTACCACCTGCAGCCTTGTATGATACTACCATTAATCACGCGCCAAAGCGCAAAGAGATACTAACAGAGGAAGAGAAAAAATTAGCGTTGCGCAATGCGTTGCGCTATTTCGAGCCTCGTCATCATGAAACTTTACTTCCTGAATTCAAGGAAGAATTGGAAAAATACGGTCGTATATATATGTACCGTTTCCGTCCGAAATACCGAATGTATGCACGCAACATCAATGAATATCCAGGAAAATCGCTTCAAGCTAAGGCTATTCAGATGATGATTCAAAACAATTTGGATTACGCAGTAGCTCAGCATCCACACGAACTTATCACTTATGGTGGAAATGGAGCTGTTTTCCAAAATTGGGCGCAATATCTTCTGACCATGAAATATCTTGCCGAGATGACTGACGAACAAACATTGGTGATGTATTCAGGTCATCCAATGGGACTATTTCCTTCGCATAAAAATGCTCCAAGAGTAGTAATTACCAATGGAATGATGATTCCGAATTATTCGAAACCAGACGATTGGGAAAAATTCAACGCTTTAGGTGTAACACAATACGGACAAATGACGGCAGGATCGTATATGTATATTGGTCCGCAAGGTATTGTTCACGGAACTACCATAACGGTTTTAAACGGATTTCGTAAAATTGGTAAAGAACCAAAAGGCCATTTATTCGTAACTTCTGGTTTGGGTGGAATG
>DATGOZ010000321.1:0-2198 GCA_035305395.1 Taishania sp.
CGTGACCCAACATTTCTTGTATTGCACGCAAATTAGCACCGCCTTCGAGTAGATGCGTTGCAAATGAATGACGAAATGTGTGAGGTGAAACAGGTTTTGAAATACCTGCTGCCAATGCTGTTTGCTTAATCATCGTGAAAATCATGACGCGAGTCAACTGACTACCTCTACGATTTAGAAAAACAATTTTTTGATCCTTCGGATTGATGTTTAAAGCAGCTCTTGTGTTATTTCTGTAGTTTGTGATTTCATACTCTACTGTCGGACTGACAGGCACCAAACGTTCTTTGTTCCCTTTTCCAACCACACGGATAAAACCTTTGTCAAAATGCAAATCTTCAAAACGTAAATTCACAAGCTCCGAAACACGAAGTCCACAGCTGTACAACGTTTCAATGATGGCACGATTTCGTTCACCTTCTGGTTTGTCTAAGTCGACAGCTTGAATCATCCGATCGATTTCTTCAACAGTCAAGACTTCGGGTAATTTTCGTCCAATACTAGGTTGTTCTAGTAACTCAGAAGGATTGTCTTTGATTTCTTCTTCTAGAAATAAGTAATTGTAAAATTGTTTGATTCCTGAAATGATACGAGCCTGAGTGCGATTACTAAGACCTAAATCGTATAATTCTGTTATGAATTGTGTTAAATCTTCATGCTTTATTTCAGTTGCTTCCTTTTTTATTGAAATGGCAAAGTCGTATAATTTATTAACGTCTAATGTATAAGCCTCAATGGAATTGTCAGCTAATCCTTTTTCAATTTTCAGATATGCGATAAAATCATTAATATAGTGCTTCCAATTAGACATGTTATGAAATTATTGATTGTTAACGGTCCGAATTTAAACTTACTCGGTCAACGTGATGTACAAATTTATGGTTCTCAATCATTCGATGATTATTTTTTTAAGTTAAAAGAAAAATTTTCTACTGTCGAATTGGAATACTTTCAATCGAATGTTGAAGGAGAATTAATCAATCAGTTACAGGCAACCAATGCTGATGGAATAGTTTTTAATGCCGGAGGATATACACATACGAGTGTTGCATTACGCGATTGTATTGATGCGATTAGTACTCCAACTGTAGAAGTGCATATCTCGAATATTGCAAAGCGCGAATCGTTTCGCCATGAATCGTTGATAACACCAGTTTGTATTGGAAGTATTTTAGGTTTTGGATTGTTGTCATATGATTTGGCAATTCAGTATTTTGTTGATAAAAAATAAAACAAACGAATTTATTCTTGTTTAGTAGTACTACAACACATTCTAAAAAGCTATTTTTGTAATATTTTTCAATATTTACGTTAATAGAGTAATGAGACTCGTATTTTTGATACTTATTTCTATCCTGTCTTTTTCATCTTTTTCTCAAAAGGAAAAGACCAAGAATTACCGTAAATTTGATGAACGCATGTTCCATTTTGGTTTCATGTTGGGAGCCAATACTTCTGGCTATACCATGAATCAACATCCGAATGCATTTGAGCAATTTGGTCTGAAAAGTATGACAGTCAAGGCGCAACCGGGTGCACAATTGGGCATTCTTACGACGATGAAAGTTTTTACTCCAATGGTTCGTTTGCGTTTCATTCCTTCCTTGTCGTTTCAAGAGCGTGTAATCAATCAAGTATTTGTTGATCCAATGGATTTAACAAAAGATATTACAAACGAAGAACGTATCAATGCAACAAGCTTGGATTTTCCGTTGATGCTGCAATTCCGTACGTTGCGTGTGAATAATTTTGCGGCTTATTGTTTGTTTGGTGCACAATATTCTGTGGATTTACAGTCTCAACAAGATGCAACTCAAAAGTTTGATGATCCATTTATCAAGATGAAAAAACATGACTTGTTGGGTCAAGTTGGAGCAGGTCTAGAGTTCTTTTTCCCATTTTTTAAATTTGGTTTTGAGATTAAGTACTCACATAGCTTTTGGAATGGTTTTATCCAAGATAATACACGTTCTTCATCACCAATCAATAAACTATACAACAGTGGCTGGCAATTTTCTTTAATTTTTGAAGGTTAATGGTACAAGAAATACAGTTTCAGGTAACTCCAGAACAAGCTACAGATCAAGAATTTCTTCGAAATAAAATAAAGCAAGACTTAAATTTACGTCAGATAGATTTTGATTTTCAATGGAAAAAGAGATCGTTGGATGCACGTAAGCGTCAATTAAAAGTAAATT
>DATGOZ010000322.1:0-5147 GCA_035305395.1 Taishania sp.
TGAGAGATTTCATCACCAATCGTCAAGCTGAAATTCAACGTTACAACGAAGTAAATGGATTTGTTGGTCCCAATGCAATCAACGGAAGAAGACAGACGAATTTGGGAATTTTCCGTAAGTATATAGAACATTATTTGAGACATAAAATTGAAATCAATCAAGACATGGTGTTGATGGTTCGTCAGTTAGAACCAACAGATACGGGAATTCCAATTCAGATTTATTGTTTTACGAAGTCAAAAGTTTGGGTTGAATACGAAAACATCCAATCTGATATTTTTGATCATATTTTATCAATGGTACATTTGTTTGATTTGAAAATATTTGAGCAACCATCAGGAAACGATTTCAGAATGTTAAGCAGACCAATAAAAAATGATTGATATCCGTACATTTTTAGAACGATTTAAATTGACCTCTGAAGAGGTTGACTTTGTTTTATCCCATTGCGTTAGGCAAGAGTTCAAAATTGGAGAACAAATCAGTTCGAATTCGGATACATTCTTCTATGTAGAATCAGGAATGATTCGATCTTACTTACTCATCGATGGAAATGACATCACTTACAATTTCTTTGTTGAAGGTGAGATTTGTGGAGATTATGAATCTGTTTTAAGAAAAGCCTCCCTTTTGTTCCTCCTAAAGGTGGAAGACAGTCGATTGTAGATTAAAATTAAAGATTTGAAAGTTAATAATTAGCTTCATTGCTGACTACAGCGCTAGTCATTTCGTCAATCTCTTAATAATATTCGAATTCAAATAGCTAGGATCTTCCGTTACTTCTTTGTCAACCCATTCAGGGAGTGAAAACGTTTCGTCTGGATGAGTCAGTTCGATTTCAGCTAACAAAAGTGGACTAAGACTTCCTTGAAATTCATCCACTTCCCAAATTTTTCCTTCAAATTCAATTTCGTAACGGATTTTGTGTAAGTATGGTTTAGCGTAATTTTCCAACATGAAGACTGCATCCTGAACGGGAATTTCGTATTCGAATTCATGTCTCGAAATCGCATCTATGCAACCTTTGATGGTCAAAAAAGCCTTTTCACCTTTGGTTCGAACGCGTACACTGAAATTTTCATTCGAAGTGAAATAACCTTGTCGAATCACTTTTCCTTTCCCTTTCGCGACTTCTTCCCACAAAGTTGGGTTAACTAAATATTTGCGTTCAATCTCCATGTTCAAAATTTAGGGTAAATTTACAACTCTAAGTGAAAACAAGCTGAAAGAAGTATGACAGAAATTCGATTGATTAAACGAAAGGAGCTGGATAAGACGAAATGGAATCAATTGGTTGAATTGAGTGCTGCTTCTGTTTACAATCAGATTTACTACTTGGATTCACTAGCAGAACATTGGAGTGCAATTGTTTATGGTGATTACAAAGGTGCGATTGCCGTTCCGTATACGATTCGACTTGGTGTCAAAGGAATTTATACCCCGAATTTTATTCGCGCAGTTGACTGGATGGGAGAAAAGCCAGAGTGTATGGATGAGGTGGAGCAGTTACTCAAAAAAACGTTTACCCGTTCTAATTTGAATTGCAATCAACAACTTTTTAAAGAGAGTACACCATTATATTATCAAGTATTGAGCGATTCGAGCGAATTAAAACTTGGTTCTCAATCGACTCGTTCGATTAAGAAATTTGCAAAAACAGGACTTGAAATTACTGCAATATCAATGGAAGAAGCTCTACCATTGATTGTTCGTGAATTGAAACAGAAAGTTAAGGATTTGAGAGAAATTGACTTTTTGCGTTTTGAGAATTTGTTACTCAATTACAAATTGAGTACTTGCTATTGCTTCGGTATAAAAGCAAATTCAACGTTGCATGCTGCTTCGATATTGATTGAATGGAATAATGAACTTTTGTACATCAAAGGTGGAGTGGATGAGTTTGGGAAGCAACACGGATTGATGCACGCATTGATTGAATACACTATCAAATTTGCTCACGAACGAGAAATGAAATTTAGTTTTGAAGGTTCCAATGTCGATTCAGTTCGACAATTCAATCTTGGATTTGGTGCGAAAGATGTTGTTTACTATAACTGGAATTGGAATAATTCACCTTGGTGGTTCCGAATTTTGATGAAACTCCGAAAATAATCAACTCTTTTCTTGAAAAATGTGACCTTGTTTGACGACTAAATCAGTTGGAAAATTGGTTTCGTACAAACTTCCAGTTCCCAATCCTTGCGGTAGTGGGTTGTTAAATTCAGCCGTAAATTGACAAATAGCCTTCAAACCGATATTCGATTCCAACGCACTTGTCATCCACCAATCAATTCCACGATTTTCAGCCAATTCGATCCATTCCTTGCAACCTGCAATTCCACCGTGTAAACTCGGTTTGAGGATGATGTATTGAGGTTGAATGGTGTCGAGTAAAACTCTTTTTTGTTGCAACGAATAAACACCAATTAATTCTTCATCTAGCGCAATTGGAGTAGGAGTGGAGTGACATAAATCACGCATTGCATTCCATTGTCCTGCTTTGATTGGTTGTTCTATTGAGTGAATATTTAAATCAGCTAGTTTTTGGAGTACACCTGCAGCTTGTTCTGGTGAAAAAGCACCATTGGCATCCACTCGCAGGGTGATTGTTTCTGGAGAAAAATTTGCTCGAATTTGTTCTAATAATTCAAATTCTGTATCAAAATCAATTGCACCGATTTTCATTTTGATTGTCGTGAAACCAGTTCGCAATTTTTCTTCAATTTGTTCGCTCATAAACAGTTTGTCGCCCATCCAAATCAAACCATTGATCGGAATTTGTTGCTGTCCTTTTGCAAATGCATTGTCGAAATAGATGCGTTTTCCTCCGTTTCTTAAATCCAAAAAGGCACATTCAACGCCAAATAAAATAGATGGAGTTTCTCGCAACAATTTGCAACAGTTTTGAGCAGTAATTTCACCTGAATTGATTTGATTAATCGTTTGGTTTAATAAACTTTCATAGTGTTCATTTCCTTGATAATCTGGAGATAAGTCGGGAATGATACTACATTCACCAATTCCTTCAATGCCATTTTCTTCGAGGTGAATGAGCCATGAATGTTTCGTAGTTAATACACCGCGACTTGTTCCCGCAGGACGTTTAAACTGTAAGGGCGTGTATTCGAATCGAGCTTTCATCAGAACCAGATACTAGCGAAATACAAGATTGCAATTCCAAACGTTGAGAGTGAAACAACCTTTAATTCAGGATCAAACTCTTTTGTAGCTTGCACTTTCGCAACTTTCATCACGTGAAAAGCCAAAGAAACAATCGGAATAGCAGCAATGAAACCAATTGAACGATTTTGATTTGTTAAGAATACAAACAATGTCGCTACTGCACCGAAAATCAATAATACGTGATAAAGTTTTGCAAATTCTAAACCGATTATTACTACCAAGGTATTTTTGCCCGCTTTTTTGTCAGAAGCATAATCGCGCATGTTGTTTAGATTTAAAACTGCTGCACTAAGTAAGCCAATAGTCGTTGCTGGAAGTAAATTATTCCAATCAAAGTAATTGGTATAAAGTGAGAAAACTCCCAAAACACTTACTAATCCGAAGAAGATAAACACCATGATATCACCCATCCCGTGGTAACCGTAAGCTTTTTTACCTACTGTGTAGGTAATTGCCGCAACAACACATAAAACAGCCAGAATTACGTAAAACCAGATTATTGTTGACGACATTGTTTGT
Source organism: Taishania sp. (assembly GCA_035305395.1). Taxonomy (GTDB): domain Bacteria; phylum Bacteroidota; class Bacteroidia; order Flavobacteriales_D; family Crocinitomicaceae; genus Taishania. The sequence goes on from DATGOZ010000322.1 coordinate 3,703, forward strand.
GCTCCGACATAAATCAACGCACCTGCAGCAATGAAACTTAAAATTGAGGTTAGAATCACCGCTGTTTTCATTTCGTTCTTAGAAATTACACCAGATTGAATTGCTCGTGTTGGACCGATGCGATCAGCGTTATCTATTCCTTTGACACCATCACCGTAATCGTTGGCAAGGTTGGATAAAATTTGAAATAAAATGGTTGTTGAGAGAGCCAAGGCAAAAATAGTCCAATCGATGAAACCATTTTGAAATGCGATTGCACTACCAAAGAGAATACCTGACAAACTTAAGGGTAAGGTTCTAGGTCGAATTGCTTCAATCCACGCTTGTGATTTTGTCATAAATATGTTGTTCGATGTTCTATTGTCGTTTTAATTTCCCTGCTTTCCAGTCGCTAATCAGTTTAGACCAAGCATAAGGGTTTAGAATGTTGTTTCCAGGAATTTGACCTCTAGAATATATCTGTGTGTACATTTGGTTTCGCGCGTAAGCTTGCGATAAAGAAGCGTCTGTTTGAACACGAGCAGCGATGAAAGCTAAGCTTTCTCCAGATAACTCACGTTGTGCTCTACGAACAGCATCATCTGTGACGTTCATTTCAACGAATGCACGAGCAAATTCTTCACGAGAAGGCCAAGGGTAAACCGTTACTTCAGGTAAGTTTACAGTGTCTTTTAACATCACGTGGATGATTGAATAACGGTTTTCAGTTAATGTATCAGGTACGATGAATGTTGAGGTTTTGTAGCCATAGTATGAAAAATACAAGGTATCTCCTGGGTGAGTAACAAAAGAGAAGTAACCATAGTAATCCGACATCACACCACGCATTGCATTTTTGTCAAACACAGTTGCATACGGTAATGCATTCAAATCGTTATCGGAGATAATTACCCCGGATAATTGAATCAATTTAAGTGAATCTGAATTGTCAAAAATTGTAGAGTCAGCTTCTGATTGTGCATTAGTTGTCAAACCAAGAAACAAGCTAATGATAAAAAGGATGATAATCTTATGGTGTATTTTCATAGTACAATTGTACATTCTTTTTGTGTTCAAAATAAACTTTTTAATAAAATTAACAAAAACTATTGGTTGAAGCAAATTTGAGTAATTATTGAGTACAGTTACATGGTGGACTCATAATCAATTTGATGTCTGGGAACATGTTTCTGAGTTTTTGTTGTTTTCCTGCGTTGATTTGAACACCTGTTAAGTCAATGTGTTTTAACGTTGAAATACGCATCATTTCTTCGGGCAACATTGTTACTCCGGTATACCATAGGTCAATCATTTCCAAATTCTGGCATTGATCAATGCACGGAGGAATCGTTTCAATGTAATTGCGATTAATGATGATTGTTTTGATATTGATTAATTGGCAAATTTCTATAGGAAAATAATCAAGTTTGTTTTTCTCGAGGTTGAGATAAGTCAATTTATTGAAA
>DATGOZ010000323.1:0-3669 GCA_035305395.1 Taishania sp.
TCAGTTTATATCGAACACCACCATTTTCCCATGATGGAATATCTTCTGCTTCAATGTGGTGAAATGTTGGTTCACATGTTTCTAATTCCTTGGGTAATGCAACCCAAATTTGAAGTCCATGCAACGATTTCTCTGAACTGCGCAAGTATTCAGGAGTTCTTTCTGAATGAACAACCCCTCTTCCTGCAGTCATCCAGTTTACTGCTCCTGGTTTTATTTCGAGTTCAGTTCCTAAACTATCACGATGCATTATAGCTCCTTCAAAGAGGTAAGTCAATGTAGATAAGCCGATGTGTGGGTGAGGGGGGACATCCAAATTTTCGTAATCTTTTAGTAAAGCAGGCCCCATGTGGTCAATAAAGACAAAAGGACCTACAGCTCGTTTTTCACGAAATGGAAGCAATCTGCCGACAAGGAAATTTCCAATATTAGCTGCTTTTTCTTCTATAATTAGTTGAATGTTTGACATATGTTGGTTTTATATTACAAGAAACAATTAATCTTCCAAATAGCCAAATTTTCCGTTGTTGAAGTCTTCAAATGCTTGAATTAATTCTTGGCGTGTGTTCATGACAAAGGGTCCGTGTGCTGCAATTGGTTCATTGATTGGTTCACCACTTAACACTAAGAATTTTGCTTTTTGATCTGCTTCAACAGTGAATTCCTCTCCTTGATTCTCAAATAAAACCAAATGGTCAACTGGAACATGTTCACCGTTTACTTTTACCGCACCTTCAATTACCAACAAAATGGTGTTGTAGTTTGCTGGAAAACTAAATGGAACCTTGGCTCCAGCTGTTACAATGCCGTTCATCATGTGTATAGGTGTGAATGTCGATGCATTACCATGAACCCCATTGTATTCTCCAGCAATAACTTCTATTGTTCCAGTACTATTTTCTAACTGAAATCGTGGTATTTCACTGTTTTTAATTGCTTGATATTTTGGTTGCGACATTTTGTCTTTTGCTGGGAGGTTGACCCATAATTGCACCATTTGAAAGTCACCACCTGTTTTACTAAAACTCTCTTCGTGGTATTCTTTATGTAAAACTCCAGAGGCAGCAGTCATCCATTGTACATCACCTTCTCCGATGATTCCCCCTCCTCCGCTGCTGTCGTGATGGGCAACACGACCTTTATATGCAATTGTTACAGTTTCAAATCCTCTATGAGGGTGCACTCCAACTCCTCTAGGGGTATCAGAAGACTCAAAATAATATTTTGAATTGTAATCTAACATGATGAAAGGATTCATGCGGTGCATATCTAAACGATAACTGCTAGGAATAAAATTGTGTACTCTGAACCCGTCCCCAACGTAGTGAGGTTCTCTTGGGGATACTATTATTTCAATATTTTTTGTTTCCATATTTTTGTGTTTAACTAGTTGGATACAAAGTTACTGTATGGGTATTGGTTTAACATTGATCTATGTTAAGTAAACAAAATTGTCTAATTTTCAACCAAAAAGATTTTTTGATCGTTATATAATTAATTGAAACTTATAGGGTGTTTTCAATTCAATTTAATTGTTTATTTTTGAGAACTTAAATTTATATTTATGAAAAAAGGATTTTTACTCGCATCTATTTTATTTGGAACACAATTAGCTTTTGGTCAGTTTACTCAATCAAATGAGCCAGCTGTTGGAGCTTCTAATTCAATGTACATCGTTGATACACTTAATAACACGTTTGCTTCTATAACAAATGTAACTGGTGACAACGTGTCATGGGATTACACTACAGTAGGGATGACATTAGGTAATACGGAATCAATTTCTGTAAATGATGCTTCTTCATCCACAGTTTTTACAAGTTCTACTAAATCAATTACACAAGGAACGTTTGAGCAATATTTGAATTCTTCGTCTACTGAGAGAACTTCACAAGGATTCATTTTCACTGAACCAACTTTTGGGGTAATTACAATTACATTCGAAAATGATGAAGCAAAGTTGATGAATTATCCGTTCAACTTCGAAGATGAAGTAGTTGATAGTTATAATGGAACAATGCAGTTCGATTTTATGGGAACGCCAGTTCAGGGAACTGTAACAGGAACTGTAATCACAGCATTTGATGGTAGAGGAACTTTGAGATTGCCAGACATGGATATTCCAAACGTTGTGAGAGTTACAACAATCGATACAACAATTGCAAATGGAATTCCGGTAATTAATACAGCCGAAGTAATTCGTATTCAACATGAGTATTACGATCTTTCTGACTCTGAATTGCCAATTTTCTTGGATGCATATTTATCAATTTCTGGAATTGGAGCTCAAAGACAAGTTTTATCTAAAAACTTTTCTACTGTTGGTGTAGGTTCTTTAACAATTGATAACTTGACATTGTATCCAAACCCTTCAGCTGGAGAGTTTCAAGTGTCTGGAGATTTTAATGAGGCGCAAATGGAAGTTACAGATATGACTGGTAGAGTGGTTTTCTCTGGAAAAGTTGTGGCTGGATCTAACGTTAAATTGAACAATGTTAAAGCTGGAATTTATGCAGTTACCTTGAGAAGCGAAGGAAGAACTTCAACTCAAAAAATCACAGTTAAATAATATCCTGCAAAAGATAATCAGAAAGGAAAGGGTAGCTTCGGTTACCCTTTTTTATGCTATAAAACGTTTAGTTTGTTGTGAAGTTGGTAATGCACAAAATGATTTGACCAACCTTTTTCTACGTTCAGCAATCGAGTCGTATACACGATTTCGTAAACCTTTTGGAAAAATTTTTAATAAAAATAGCAGTTTCCAATACCATTTTAAATGTGACACAATTTGAAAAGCAGCATCCGATTTTGTGTAAAGTTGATTGTTTTTGAATAGAATCATTGTGCTGAAATCGATCTTTTCAATCCCTTTCGTTTTTAGGAAGTCTTGTGCAAATTCAGATTGAAGTGCTGCAAAATGAATTTCGTGATTTTGTTCATGGTTTAAGATAAACTGAACAGAGCGGTTACACAAACCACAATCACCATCGTAAAACAATATTACTCGCATATTTTGCATTGAACCAAAGATATATAAAGTTGAATACCATTTAAAATTATTACAGTGATTTGTTAGTTATTTCATCTTTAATGTACAATAATTACATGGCTAAATCCAACGTTTGTCAATTCAAATTCTTACATTTGCCCTCTTAAAGAAGAATATATGGGAAAACTAAAAAAACAGGATGCATTGGATTATCATTCGTCGGGAAGACCTGGAAAAATTGAAGTAATCCCCACAAAACCATATACATCACAAAGAGACTTGTCATTAGCATATTCTCCTGGTGTTGCTGAACCGTGCTTGAAGATAGCGGAGGATGTTGAAGATGTATATAAATATACGTCAAAAGGAAATTTAGTAGCAGTAATTTCTAATGGTACGGCTGTACTTGGATTAGGAGATATTGGTCCCGAGGCTTCAAAGCCTGTAATGGAAGGGAAAGGATTACTTTTTAAAATTTTCGCCGATATTGATGTTTTTGATATTGAGGTAGATGCAAATGATCCAGAGCTATTCATTCAGACTGTTAAAGCAATTGCTCCAACTTTTGGTGGGATTAATCTAGAAGATATCAAGGCTCCTGAAGCGTTTGAAATTGAAAGAAGGTTAAAAGAGGAATTGAATATTCCTGTAATGCACGATGATCAACATGGTACTGCAAT
>DATGOZ010000324.1:0-4481 GCA_035305395.1 Taishania sp.
TTTCTTTTTATCAATACGCCAAAATTGACAATCCTCAAATTTTTAGAGATTATTTGTACGGCATTTGGCAAAAATTAGATGTTCTCGGAAGAGTTTACGTAGCAAAAGAAGGTATCAACGCTCAAATTTCGGTGCCAAAACATCACTTCGAACAGTTTAAAACAGAACTTTATGAAATTTCATTCTTGAATGGAGTTCGTTTAAATATTGCTGTAGATAATGGTGACGTTGAATTCCCGTTCTTAAAGTTAAAAATCAAAGTTCGTGACAAGATTTTAGCTGATGGATTAAATGACGAAACGTTTGATGTTACTAACAAAGGAAAGCATTTAAATGCAGCTGAATTCAATGCATTAACTGATGATCCAAATACAATCTTAATTGATTTTAGAAATCACTATGAATCGGAAGTTGGACATTTTCAAGGTGCCATTACTCCTGATGTAGATACATTCCGTGAATCGCTACCATATATCGAAGAGAAGTATCTCAAAGGAAATGAAGATAAAAACTTGGTAATGTATTGCACAGGAGGTATCCGTTGCGAAAAAGCTTCTGCATGGTTCAAACACCGTGGATTCAAAAACGTACATCAATTAGAAGGAGGAATTATTAAGTATGCCAACGAATGTAAAGAAGCAGGACTACCAAATAAATTCATCGGAAAAAACTTTGTATTTGATGAACGTAGAGCTGAACGTATCACCGATGATGTAATTGCACAATGTCACCAGTGTGGTAAACCTGCAGATATACACGTAAACTGTGCAAACGAGGCTTGTCACCTCTTATTTATCCAATGTGACGAATGCAGAGAACACATGAATGGATGTTGCTCAGACGAATGCAAAACAATTGCAGCTCTACCAGAAGAGGAACGCAGAGCGTTAAGAAAAGGGAAAGTGGTGAGCAATAAAATATTCAAAAAAGGTCGATCGGAAAGGCTAATTTATAAGCCAAACAAAGAAAAACCTTTTGATTTATTAGATTACAACAAATAAAAAATGCGACTCTCAGGGGTCGCATTTTTTTATCAAGAATTATGTAATTTCTTATTTATTCAACATAACAGGCATTACCAACATCAAGATATCTTCATGCTCATTAGAAACTTCAGCTGGCATCAATAAACCTGCTCTATTCGGCATTGACATTTCTAATTTAACTTCTTTCGTGTCAATGTTATTCAACATTTCAAGTAAGAAACGAGAGTTAAACGCAATTTCCATGTCTTCACCGGAATAACTACAAGTCAAACGCTCATTCGCAGCATTAGAAAAATCTAAATCCTCAGCAAATAATGCCAATTCTGAACCTGCTAATTTCAACTTAATTTGGTGTGTAGTCTTATTTGCAAAAATTGAAACACGTTTAATAGAACCTAAGAATTGAGTTCTGTCAACAATCAATACATTTGGATTTTCTTTTGGAATTACCGCCTCGTAGTTAGGGTATTTTCCGTCAATCAAACGACAAACCAAAACAATATCACCAAATGTGAAGATTGCATTTGATTCATTGTATTCAATTAAAACTTCGATATCTGAAGACAAATTAGACTTCAACAAGTTCAACGGCTTCTTAGGTAAAATAAACGAAGAAGTAGTTTCAGCAGTTGAATCTGTTCTTCTATATCTTACCAATTTATGCGCATCTGTTGCCACAAAAATGATGTCTTGAGGAGTAAACTGACAAAATACACCACTCATCACTGGACGTAAATCGTCGTTACCTGTAGCAAACAATGTTTTATTGATTGCAGAACTAATGATTTCTCCAGACACCCTTACAGATGAACTATTTTCAATTGTAGGAATTTTAGGGAATTCATCACCATTAAATCCTACCATCTTCGACTTACCGTTGTCGTAAGAAATTTCAACTGCAAAACTCGAAAAATCAATCGAGAAATTACATGGTTGATCTGGAAGGTTTTTCAAGACATCTAACAACAATTTTGCTGGAATCGCAATTTTTCCATCTCCATTTGATTCAACCTCCATTGAAGTACGCATAGTCGTCTCCAAATCTGAAGCAGAAATAATCAATTGGTTATCTACAATTTCAAACAAAAAATTGTCTAATATCGGCAAAGTATTGCTAGTGCTCAAGACTCCAGAAATACTCTGTAAGTGTCTCAATAGCGCAGTACTTGATGTAATAAAGTTCATATCTTCTTTAAAATAATATTCAAAACTAAAGTTTATCTGATAATATTCAACTTCTACTGATGAATAATTATCCTATTTTTATTAACAATATCTTATTTATTTTCGATATTGATCTGGTGACTTCACTTCGTAATTATTCAAGTTCAAACTACTCAAATCAAGTGGGAAGTAAAAATGCCCGAAAGTAATCTTATCAAACACAAAGTGCTGACATTTTACAATCTGACCATCTGGCAATTCAGCCCAGAAACGATCAACCTCATATCGAACTGATTGACCAAACTCATTGATTTGATCAACATCTGATTTGATTCTAAACATACGAATACGGCTTGATTTACCATCTCGAGTATCCACTGTCAAAATACAGAACGGCGATGTCTTTTTCAAACTATCAATTTGTTTTTCATTCAAAATATAGTTTGGAGTCTCATAGTGAACTTGTTTGAAATTATTCAAATAAGCCATTACATATTGTGTATCAACAGCTGGCAGTGGCACATTTTGTTGTTTGACACTATATTTCTTTCCGAATCCAACTCGTTCAACGGAGAAACTCCTAGCTGGCTCAAGTGGATAAACAACTTCAACCTTTTTAATTTCATCGGCTTCCAACTTGAATATTCCTGTACAACGCCATTTCAACGGATCTGCATAAAAACGTGGTTCAATAATTCCATACATTCCCTTGATGGTCATAATTACAGGCTTGTCTGATTTACCCAAATCCTTTGATTCGAGCAACATAACTTGACCTAAATGATCTTTTGATGGTGGACCAACATACCATGTCTTTTCCCATTTACCATCAATGAAATATTCCACTTTAATGTGTTGCGAACGCATCAAATTGATATTCGTTTCTACAGCATTATCGTTCAAATACCCCTTAAATTCAATTTTTTTACACGCATCAATGATGTAGTGAACACCTTCTTGAGCAACACAATTGCCATCTTTATCAGTCCACTCTTTTAGCTTCTTGTTGTAATTCAAATCCATCACGCGGCCAAAGTTGTCAGTGATAACAATTCGGTCAATTTTATCAGCATCAGCAATAGCAAAATCAATCAATTCAGATTCTACAGATGAACCTGAATTTCGAACAATTTTCAAACTAACAAAAATCAGCGCAACGGTTGCAGCTAACGCTAATAACAAAATAATTACTTTCTTCCTCATATCAATTTCTCCTTTGATTATTGGTTATCTTACAACATACTTTCTCTTACGAATCACTCCAAAAATGACTACCACAATGATCAATACTGCAGATGGGATAAGTAAGTTGATCAACTTGTAAAATGTTGCATAACTCTGCACTTTTGCGTTATCAATTTCTCGAATATCGATTTGACGACTTCTGATATCTAAAACAGAATTATCCCCCATCACATAATCAACCAAGTTTTGAAAAAATTCTTGGTTTCCAAAGACCAACGGAATATTCAAACGATACAACTCTTCATCCATTCTCAAATCAGGAAATTCTATCGGCTTGTACATCATTTGCCCCGTTACATTGTTAACCGTCGAGTCATATCTATTTTGAATGAATCGGCCATTTCCAACTAACAATACTTTACCCTCTTGTTGAGAATCTGCTATAAATTTCGCATCTGGATTGTTAACATACTCATCGACAATACGAGTTTTGAAATGTGATTGATACATTCCCTCAGACAATCCTGCTAAGCATTTTTTATTTGATTCCAATTTTGGATTCGCCACCAACTGTGGATTTCTTCCAAAATTCAATGGAATCCCTAAACTCACCAATGGTGCTAGACCTGTAACAGTGGCATTTGTTGAAGATGTCAAAATTGGAGTCAACGCTGCATCAACTGAATTTACAAATTGTACTTCACTTACATATTTTAATGAAACAGGCTCCAAGTTTCTTGAAATAGGATGTAGTGTTGGAGTAGCCAAAACATGGAAGAACCAAGGAATGATTGGTTGATTCGCAAACGGCACTCCTTTTGGCGCACAACGTGCGTCCATCACGTAGTTTTCATTCAATTTCAAACCGTAATCAAACAACATGTTTTCTAATCCTGTTTTGATACGAGTTGTGTGAACCATTCCTTTCAAATTCAACGTATCTTCATTGATAGAAAGTGCATCCATGAAACACATCAAACGTCCGCCTTTCATCAAAAATTGATCGATAATAAATAAATCTTTTACATCAAATTCTGTACGCGGATTTGCTATAATCAATCCATCATAATTATCCAATGCATCCAATCTCCCATTAATTGTTACATCTTCAACAGCAAAATAAGGAGTAATAAGCGCTCTAGCTCG
>DATGOZ010000325.1:0-7013 GCA_035305395.1 Taishania sp.
TGTGTTGGGAATGCAAGAGGCATTGAGTGAAGCAAATATCGAAGCAGGTGATGTGGATTATATCAATATGCATGCAACATCAACACCACAAGGAGATACGTCGGAATTAATTGCAGCAAGAACTGTGTTTGGGGAGAATAAGCAAATTTCTATTTCAGCAACGAAATCAATGACGGGACATTTACTTGGTGCTGCTGGTGCAATTGAAGGTATTGCATGTATTTTGGCATTGAAAAATGGAATTGTTCCACCAACAATCAACACAACGGAAATTGAGCCTGAATTCAAAGAGTTGTTTCATTTTCCTTTGCAAACAGGTTATAAGAAGGATTTGACATATGCAATGAGTAATACCTTTGGATTTGGAGGACATATTGCTAGTGTGTTGTTTAAGAAGTATGTTGACTAAAAAATCACTTTTGAAAGTTTCTACAACTAGATTGTTCAAAAGTTAATTTGTGAAACGAATGTGTGTGGATTATTTCCTTATTTTTGTATAAGGATATTTAACAAATTAGAGTATTCATACAACCATTTGACTTCTTTTAATGTTTAACAATTAGACAAAGAAAATTACTTAAAAGAAGTGAACGTTCATAAATATGCAAAACGTGTTATTAACGAAATTACATCAACAAGGAGTTATCAGTAGCGAAACAATTACTGAATTAGAGCAGTTGCTTAAAGGGTCAGTTCAAGTACAAATAGTTTTGAATCAACAAGGATTGAATCTTGCTATTGGGGCAAAGGAAGTTGCTTTCGGGAAGGATGAATTGGCGACATTGGCTAAGACAACGTTTGGTTCAACTGATTTCGATATAAATGACTTAGACGAACCTGCGGATATTCGCGAAGTTGCAAAACAGGTTTTGAAAAGTACAGCAACGGTTCAAGATTCGTTGATTTCTGTGCAAAAGTTAGCTGCTCAAAAAATCGTTTTGGGAACAACTGCTGTAGCGTTGACAAATTTGGATGGTAATACTGCGTTGACAAATTTGTGTGCAATACATCGGGCAGTTGTATGTACTGGAAGTCAACCTAGTGCAATTTGTTTTTCTTCAAAAGGAGTGGATGTTGCTAGTTTGACAACAATGCTTGTTGCTTTTGCAAAGATTGCTTCATTTGTTCAATTTGCGGAAGTTAACACAGATTGTACTGCTACACAATCGGTAAAATCGGATAATTTTATCGCATGTGTAGGTCAGCTTACTGATGCTGAATTGACGCAAGATTTGAAATCAAAAGGTGATTTGATTTTTTTACTGGGAGAATCTAAAGACGACGTAACTGGTTCGTTGTACTTGAATAATTGCCTTCAAACAGAAATAGCGCATGGAAGTGTTGATATAACAAAAGAGGAGAGTGTTACGTTTATCCTTTCAGATTTAAACCAAAAAGGATTGATTAACGCTGCAAAATCTGTGTCACGAGGTGGTGTTTACAGAGCTTTGGTTGATATGTCAATTTCAAATGATTTAGGATTTGATATCGAAGCGGATGGTGAAGTACGTATGGATTCATTTTTGTTTGGAGAATACAACGGTCGAGCAATAGTTACGGTGAGTGAAGATAACGAAGATGAATTTATTGAGTATATTTCTACGATTGAATTACCTTCAACTTTGTTGGGACACGTTACGAAAGGAAAATTGATGATTGATGGTGAACATTATGGATTCATCACAGATGCACGAGCTTTAATATAAAATGTTATCTGCTTGTCGGAGACAAGGGAGAAAAAGAAAAATATGGAATACAATACAACGAGAGGACCTTTATTATTGCCTGAATATGGGAGAAATGTTCAAAACATGATCGCACATGCGATGAAAATTGAACAACGAGATGAGCGTAATAGAGCTGCTCAGGCAATTATTGAAGTGATGGGACAACTAAACCCACATTTAAGAGATGTAGATGATTACAGACATAAATTGTGGACACATTTATTTGTCATGTCAAATTTCCAATTGGATGTTGATTCACCTTATGAGATTCCAACACCGGAATTATTGAATGAGCGTCCAAAATTGATGGAATATCCGAAAAGTAAAATTCGTTACGGACAGTACGGTCAGTACACTCAAAAGATCTTGGAATCAGCTAAGAACGTTTCAGATCCAACTGAGAAAGAGTATTTGAAAAACGTAATGGCTTATTTCATGAAATATCAGTATTTGGCTCACAACAATGGAGCTGTAGAGAATCATGTTATTGCGAATCAATTAAAAGAATTGTCAAGAGGAGAATTAGCACTAGATAATCCAGATGAGCTAGTTAGTACGAATTCGTTATTACGTCAGATGGGAGGTGGTAATAATCGTCGAAACAACAATAACAATTCTAAAAAGAAAAATAACGGTAAAAAGAAATTTCAAAAAAAATAATCTATGGCTTCTTTTGAAATCTACGGTGGAAAACCTTTGAAAGGTGAATTGATTCCACAAGGTGCAAAAAACGAAGCGTTACAAGTTATTTGTGCGCCACTACTCACATCTGAGAAGGTTACAATTTCCAATATTCCTGATATCGTTGATGTCAATAAATTGATCAACTTATTGCAAGCGATGGGGGTGAAGGTTGAGAAAGTTGAAACCGGAACATTCATTTTCCAAGCAAAAGACATCGATTTAGAATATTTGAAATCGGAAGATTTTAAAAACAGAGCAGCTTCATTACGTGGTTCAATTATGATTGTTGGACCGTTGTTGGCTCGCTTTGGACAAGGATTTATTCCTAAGCCAGGAGGAGATAAAATTGGTCGCCGTAGATTGGATACCCATTTTGAGGGGTTTGCAACTTTAGGAGCAAAATTTAATTACGATGCTGGGGAACATTTTTACACAGTTGAAGGTAAAAAATTGAAAGGAGCATATATTCATTTGGATGAAGCTTCAGTAACAGGTACAGCAAACGTTGTAATGGCCGCTGTGATGGCAGAAGGTAAGACTACAATTTACAATGCAGCCTGTGAACCTTACTTACAGCAGTTGTGTAAGATGTTGAACTCCATGGGAGCAAAGATTTCCGGTATTGGTTCAAACATGCTTCACATCGAAGGAGTGAAAGAATTGGGAGGATGTTTCCACCGAATTTTACCAGATATGATTGAAATCGGTTCGTTCATCGGTTTAGCTGCAATGACGAAGTCAGAAATTACAATCAAAGATGTTAGCTGGGAAAATTTGGGTATCATTCCAAATGTTTTCAGACGATTGGGAATTAAATTGGAGCGTAGAGGAGATGATATTTATATTCCTGCTCAAGAATCGTATGAAATAGATACGTTTATTGATGGTTCTATTTTAACGATTGCTGATGCACCATGGCCTGGATTCACTCCAGACTTGTTGTCAATTGTTTTGGTTGTTGCTACACAAGCGAAGGGTTCTTGTTTGATTCACCAAAAGATGTTTGAATCGCGCTTGTTCTTCGTAGATAAGTTAATCGACATGGGGGCACAGATAATTTTGTGCGATCCGCATCGTGCAACGGTTATTGGTTTGGATAGAAAGCATGCGTTGAGAGGAATTTCAATGACATCACCGGATATTCGTGCTGGAGTGTCGTTGTTGATTGCAGCATTGTCAGCAGAGGGGAAATCCGTAATTCACAATATCGAACAAATTGATAGAGGATATCAGAATATTGAGTATCGTTTGAATAACATCGGTGCCGATATTCGTAGAATCGGTTAAAAGAGTTAAAGCACAAACATAGATTGAATGGAATCAGCGGATTACTTGTTAAATCACTGTTAAAAATCCAAACCAATCTGATTTTGGCCTTATATTTGATTTGTAAACTAAAAACTAAAAGAAGATGAAAAAATTATTATTCTCAATGGCATTGGCAGTTGTGGCGGCTTTCACAACAGGATCTGTGGTAGCTCAAGAAGTTGCTGGAGGTGCAAAAATTGAATTCAAAAAAGATACACACGATTACGGTGATATCAAATACGGTGCAGACGGTACATGTACTTTCGAATTCAAAAATACAGGTAATGCTCCATTGATTATTTCAGATGCTAAAGGATCATGTGGATGTACAGTTCCTGAATGGCCGAAAGAACCAATCAACCCAGGGAAAACAGGAACAATTACTGTAAAATACGATACAAAACGTCCTGGAGCGATCAACAAAAGTGTAACAATCACTTCTAATGCTTCTAACGAGCCAACAAAAATCTTAAGAATTAAAGGAAACGTTGGTGCTAAACCAGAGTCAGCAACACCAGTTAATACTTCTGGAGCTCCTGCAAACTAAAAAATTCAAATAAAAACTAAAAAATCCCGTTTATTTAAGCGGGATTTTTTTTATCTTAAAGGTATGAAACAGCTTTTTCTTTTTAGCTTATTATGCATATTGCCGCTATTGGTAAATGGACAGGCAAAGTTCTTGGCTGTGAATCCAACTCATGAATTCCAAGATACGAAAGAAGGGGAGTTGTTAACCCATTATTATACGGTAAAGAATATTGGTAATGCGCCTCTAATCATTAGTGACTATAAAGTTGCTTGTTCTTGTACCAAAATCGAATTGCCTAGTCAGCCTATTTTGCCTGGAAGCGAAGTGAAACTCAAAATGACTTTTGATACGAAAGGAAAATACAATTGGCAAGATCGAACAATTGTTCTAACAACCAATACAAAGAAAAAACAAGAGAAATTGCGTTTTAAAGTCTTTGTGATTTCGGCTGAATAAATCAACGTTTGGATTTCTTTTTTTCCTTTGGAGGCTTTTCTTTAAATCGATAACCTGCTTGCACTTTCACATACAAGAAGAATTGATTGTATTTGAATTTTGAATAGTGAATGGATTTATTGTCCATTTCTAAATGTACCATCGCAAAATATTTTGGAACATTGTAACCAAAAATTGCTTTGAAGTCGTAGCGAGCTACAATCGCTGCATTTGATGTGTTTTCTGAGTCGATTCGATACGATTTAAACTGTAATCTCGGACCAACAGCTGCCATTACGCCAAACTGAAATTTTCCAATTCTGTTGACGTATCCATACCCAGGGATAACTCCTGTTTCAAATGCGGATAATTCCCATGCCCCGGTTTTTGAATTGGTGGAGTCGATAAGTACAGTAGGAGCGAGTGGACCAATACCATTTCGGATTCCGTAAAAATCAATTCGGCCAGCAAGAAACCACGTCATGACTTGTTTATTGTAAACCCCACGATTTCCTGTAAATGGATCTATGCGAAAATCCTTGTTGTGTAAATACCACATTTTCAGTGCAAGGTTATAAACGTTGATGTCTTCATCCTTGTTGTTTGGATTAGCAATCGTATAGTTTGAATCCCATTTGTAGGCATTCCTTAGAACATATCCTGAGTAATTTCTGAAATCTATTTCAGCGTAAACTCGTTTTATCGAAAACTGTGTTCCAATGTCTATGTAACGAGATTTTCCAAATTGAGATACGGGTTTCGAGTTACCAATTAAAGCTGCACCAACACGCAAAGCGAACCAACGATGAGAGAATCCAATTCCCAACATCATTTTGTTGTTGTGACGATAAGAAATACTATTCACATAATTTGCAAATGGATATTTGATATCAGCAGGTGCGTCACTAAAACCAAAATCCATGAAAACAATCGGATGATTGCGATATGAGGTGTAGGGCAATTGGGTGCTGTCTGCTTCGGCAAAAGCCAAAGAAGTTAGCATGATAAAATGAAAGAGCGCTATTTTATTTTTGAGATTCAAGATTCAAAATAAAGGCAAACATTTTAGCTAATTCATAACGTTCTGTGCTACGTCCAGAACCTCCACCATGTCCTGCATCCATGTTGCAATCGAGTAACAATAGGTTATTGTTCGTGCGATATTCTCTCAATTTAGCGATCCATTTCAACGGCTCCCAATATTGCACTTGAGAATCATGGTACCCCGTCGTGATAAGCATGTGCGGATAATCCATTTTTTGAACATTGTCGTATGGAGAGTAGCTCAACATGTAGTGATAATACGTTTCATCGTTTGGATTTCCCCATTCTTCATATTCTCCAACAGTTAATGGGATCGTTTCATCCAACATGGTTGTAACAACGTCAACGAATGGTACATTGGCAATAACTGCCTTGAATAATTGTGGTGCCATGTTAACGACAGCTCCCATCAATAATCCTCCAGCACTTCCTCCGTTTGTATAAATTCTTGAAGCATCGCAATAACCATTTGCACCTAAGAATTCAGCTGCTGCGATAAAATCAGTGAAAGTATTCTTCTTGTTCAAGAATTTTCCTTGTTGATACCATTCTTCACCCAAGTATTTTTCTCCGCGAATATGAGCCTGTGCATATACAAAACCACGATTTAGCAAACTTAAACGTGTAGCACTAAAAATATCCGGAAGTGTGTATCCATACGAACCATAACCGTAGAAGAAACATGGCGCTTCAGAAAGATTGATTCCTTTTTTGTAAACAATAGAAATTGGAACTTTCGTACCATCTTTAGCTGTAGCCCAAACTCGTTTTGATTCGAAATCGGAAGGAGTGAATGTTTTGTCTAGTAATTCGTATTGGTAAACTTGTTTCTTTAATCCACTTGTCAAATCAATTTCAAAAATGGATGACGGGGTAGTCATCGAATTATAACGGTATTTGATTGTGTTGGTGTTATAATCAGCTGTATTGTACAATGAAACAGCGTATGTTTCTTCGTCAATTTTTATAAAATCAGCTTGTTTTGTTTGAAGGTTCATGATGCGAATTTGATTCAAACCATTTGAACGTTCTTCAACAAAAATGTAGTTGTGTGTAACTTCAACATTTTCAATCAATCGATCAGCTTGATGGGGTAAAATTTCAATGCAATCAGTGATGTTTTTTGGAATTTCTTTCGAAAAAACGAGTTTGTAATTTGGTGCATTGTGATTGGTTAATATATAGAACCCTTCGTTGTGAAAATTGACATGATATTCGTGTTCGTGCACGCGATTGAGGAATATTTTTGGTTCGGCATTTGCATTGTTTGCATCAATTAAATGGTA
>DATGOZ010000326.1:0-3582 GCA_035305395.1 Taishania sp.
CAGTGTACACGATATCAAATTTTGTAATGTTAGCTCTTTTATTCATTTATCTCCGAAAGGATCTAAATGTAGATCGCAATTTACTTTTTATCACCAGAGACGATATCAATTTTATAAAAAATCAATTATTCAAAGGAAAAGTCTAAAGATGTAAATGCTGAAAATAATCATCCAAAATCAAGTGATTATCAATATTTTCAGTAATGATTTCCAATATTTTCATACCACCTTGTTCATCGTAAGCATAGAATTCTTCCATTGATGTATGGATTTGCTCTAAGTTTTCGGCTTTGAAATACGCTGCTCCAAAAGCTCTTGCAATAAATTCAGCCTTGAATGCGTGTTGAGCCTCAAAATATTGCTTATTCTGCTTTGAACTGCGAGGACCTTTGATGATGTTGAAAATTCCACCACCACCATTGTTGATGATGACAATACGCAAATTCGGAATCTTGTAATTGTTCCAAAGTGCATTACTGTCGTAGAAGAACGAAATATCGCCTGTTAAGATGACATTTAGTTTATGTGGATTGGCTAATGCAGCTCCAACTGCTGTAGAAGTAGAACCGTCGATACCAGACGTACCTCTATTGGAGAAGTAATTCATTGTTGCAATTGGATCGAACAATTGACAATAGCGAACAATGGAGCTATTTCCCATATGAATGTTGGCTCCATCGGGAATGTAATCCAAAATTAATTCAATAGCCTTTAAATCTGAAAATGGTGTTCCATCTAAGAAAAACTGCGCTTTACTCTGTGCCATAAAGTCGCGCTGTTTCCATTGAGCACCAAAATTGGTATATGGAATTCCTTCCTTGAATTCTAACAATTTTGAAAGAAAGGTTGTCTCTCTAACTTGAATCGATTTGGTTAATGATTCGTAAGTGTTCATTTCAGGAAAATCATAACCAACTTTGATATGGACTTTAGGTTTATGTTTCCTTAAAAAAGCTTTGATCCGTTTTGAGACAATTGCTCCTCCAAAAGTGATTAATAAATCAGGTGCAAATGCTTCTTGTTCATTTTCTTCAATTGTTTCTAATGTTCGGTCGATACAATGTATCCAATTCATTGAAACTAAATTGGAAGTGTTTTCTACTAAAATTGCGTAAGACGGATCAGCAGCTAAGTTTTTTAGTAACTCTTCTAAGTAACCATCTTTGGGCATTTGACCGATTAGAATCATTTTTTTGGGAAACATCAAACTTTCCTTGATGAGTTGTTCCTCTTCCGAACTTAGGTAATCGTGATGAACTGGCCATTTAATCGGTGATGGAAGTTCATCCGTAATTTCTACTGTATTATAAAGTGGCTCTTCGAGTGCAACATTGAAGTGAATTGGTCCTTTGGAAACCTGAATTTTCTCAAAAGAATTTATGACCAATTGTCGGACTTCTTTTGGATCGATTTCTTCAGAAAGATGTGCTTCACTTTCAATGTGATTTGTATAAACTCCACGTTGAACAATTGTTTGTCCATCTCCTTGATTAATCCATTTTGCTGGTCTATCGGCACTAATTACTACCAACGGAATACGTTGGTAGTATGCTTCAGACACCGCAGGGTAGTAGTTCAACATCGCTGAACCAGAAGTACAGACAATTCCAACGGGTTTCTTGGAAACTTGAGCCATTCCCATGCCAACGAATGCTGCGGATCTTTCATCGTGGATAACGTAACAAGTAATCTCAGGATGTTCATCAAAAGCGATGACAAGAGAAGAATTACGCGATCCAGGTGAACAAACCACTGTATCCATTCCTGCTTCGTAACATGCGTTCACGAAGGCTTGAACCATTTTTTTGTCTGAAGAAATCATGGTGCAAAGTTACCTTTTTTCCATCATTCCTATAGGATAAAAAGCAATAATAAATTGATGGTTTTATTTTGCCGAAGGATTCAAAACTTGTTTGTAGCTATCAGGACCAAACATCGTTTCAAAATGAGGTTGTAATGGAATACTTGGTGCAGGTAATCCATCTTCGAATTGCGTGTTCCCAGTCAAAATACGTGCTTCGTCCCATAAGTTACTTTTGATAAATGAATTTAAGGTTTCAGCCCCACCTTCAATGATTACAGATTGAATATTTTGTTGGTACAATGCTTCCAAAATGCATTTTGGTGTCATTTCTGGAAGTTGTATCCATTGGATATTTTCGTTTGGATCATGTTTGATTGTATTCAAAACAATTGTTGGTGCTTCTGAATTGAATAGTGCAAATTCTGAAGGAACCTCTAAATTGCGATCCAACACGATACGAATTGGATTGTTCCCTTCAACGGCTCTTACTGTCAAACTTGGATTGTCATTTAATGCTGTATTTTTGCCAATCAAAATTGCTTGTTCTTGTGAACGCCAAGTATGGACTTCCTTTTGTGTAGCTTCTCCTGTTATCCAATTGATTCCTGTGTCTTGATTTGTACGCTTTTTATCAATGAATCCATCCAGTGTTTGAGCCCATTTGAGGATGACATACGGACGTTTTTTTTCGTGAAATGTAAAAAATCTCCTGTTGAGATAGCGACATTCATATTCGAGGATACCAGTTTCAACTGCTATCCCAGCGTTCTTTAATCGTTCAATTCCTTTACCAGAAACTTCAGAGAAAGTGTCAACACATCCAATTACAACACGTTTGAATTGATGTTTGACCAACAAATCTGCACAAGGAGGAGTTTTCCCATAGTGTGCACAGGGTTCGAGTGAAACATAGATGGTACTCTCTTTTAGTAATTCTTTGTTCAAAACAGAATTGACTGCATTTACTTCGGCATGCGCTTCACCGTAGCGTTGATGATAGCCTTCACCGATAATTTCTCCGTTGTGGACGATGACAGCTCCAACCATTGGATTGGGGGCTACGTGACCAAAACCTTTTACTGCAAGATCTAAGCAACGTTGTATGTAATATGCGTCGTTCACGGAATCAATTTAAAGAGAGTTTAACCATAGCATTGTATCGACACCATCAGCATAATCCGAAAGAGTTGGATTTTGAGCTTGACCGAAAGGTGTATGCTTTTTGCCAACAATTACTTGGATGGCGTCTTTGTGCTCTTCCAAATAAGTCTCAATTTCTTGTTCGTTTTTGTATGTATGATAATGAATCATTGCTAAAGGAGAATGTAATTGCTCACTTTCCCTCAAAAGCACAAAATTGTTATCCAATAACTGAATTTGATTCATCAAGTGAATAGTCTTGTTGTAATCGTAATTGTTGCCATACTTAAAATGATTGATGATGTCGCCATAAGGGAAAATTCCTTTGAAGAAAAGGCTGAAATCATAGTTGTATGGGACTAACAAATGTGTTACATTACGGCAACCTAATCCGAAATAAGAAAAAATATCTTTTCCGAGTTCAAAAAAATCTTGCTCGGTTTCTGATCCATCTAATACCGCTATTGATGTTCTGTTCTTTCTGAAAATATGTGGGTATTTTCCAAAATATTGTTCAAAGTGTAAAGTAGAATTATCGCTTCCTGTAGCAATCACGGCTTCGATGACCCCAAGTTTTCCGATTGATAATTCAATGCGCGATTTTAATTCTGGATTAAATAAAAGTAAGATTGACAATA
>DATGOZ010000327.1:0-3384 GCA_035305395.1 Taishania sp.
CACTGATCCTGAAGGAAACGAAAAACTAGATGGTGTGAATATCAAATCTCTCAATAAAGTATCTGAATAACAAAAAGGGACTATCTCTTTTGAGACAGTCCCTTTTGGCTTAATTATCGCCTTCTAGTGACCTCGTCAGGATTCAAACCTGAAACCTTCTGAGCCGTAATCAGATGCGCTATTCAGTTGCGCCACGAGGCCATTGCTTATTTGCGAGTGCAAAGATAGAGTATTTGTTCTGTTCTCGCAAGTTTTTTTCAAAGAAAATTTTAAAATTATTCAATCACTGCACTTATTCCTCTGTCCAACAATGCAGTACACATTGGCTCTAATTTCTCAAATGAACCGTGTTTCACCTTGCATTTGCCATTGTAGTGGATGATTGTTGTGCATTGTTCCGCTTGAATAACGTCGTGTTTGCAAACTTTAATCAATGATTCTATGACATGATCAAATGTGTTGACATCATCGTTGTAAACCACTAAATCTTTCTGCTCTAACAATTGTTCAACAGTTTGAACTTGTTCCTTTGTTTCAACGCTATTTATCATTGCTTTCAATTTCTAATTCGTTTTCAACTAATTCAAAACCAAATAGATTTGTTGTGTTTCGTAACTCAATCAAATCTTCGTTTCTAACTCCAAAGATACGAATTTCTAATCCATTTTCCGAAAAAGAATATTCTTTTCTGTATGGATATTTGATCAACCAGTCGTTGAAATCACCTGGAATTGCATCTAACTTCAATTGTACCAAGACAAAGTCTTTATTTGCTTCCATTCGTTGTTGTTTCGTTAATACCAACGTATCCATTTGATTCGAAAATGAAGCTATGCGCGGTAAAATCGTCGCTTGTGGATAGTAAATGGATTTGATTTTTTTGTCAACCTTATCGTAGTGGAAAATTCCTTTGGCATTATAACGATTCAATGCTTCACGTGGGAATTCTTCGAAGGTTTCTTTCGAAATGAATTGTACAAAATTCTCGTTTTTGCGTATTGTTGCACTTTGTGTGTTACTTGAGTTAAAAACAGCAACTTCTTTGACTTGTTCAACTGGTGCTTCATCCTTTTTTACCACTGGAACAGGTGAAGTAGGAGAGTAGCTTCTAACTCCTTCTTCAATCAATTTTTTCGCACGCTCAATGGTGATGCGATTTCCTTGGTAGTAAGCTGTGATAAAGGCATCCGAAATTCCTTTTTTGCGAATGCTCGTTTCCAATTCACGAGCTGATGGAATATCTCCAAAAATGCCTACAGAATAACGGATCTGACCATTTTCCAAGCGATAAGTATAAAGCGGAGATAAGTTATGCAATTTATCGATGGATACAGGTTTGTTGTACACGCCAATTTGAACTGTGAAATAAACCATGTTTTCGTCTAGCTGTTCAATTGCTGTCGCTTTAGCAGCCCCATTACTTCGGTTGTAGGTGTATTCTGGAACACGTTTTAATGTTTTTGAAGTATCTTCTAAACCTAATTTTTGGATGTATTGCTGTGCAATTGCTTCTTGAATTTCTTCCATTGGTTTAGCCGAACAAGCACCTGTTTCCTCCATTTTACGCGCTTCACCAAATTGAATGCGTTTACCATCGCAGTATGCAACAACAAATGCGTCGTGGTAACCTAATTGACGAATTTTTTCTCGAGCTTCTACTACGGCTGCTGCAGTGTTAAAATAACCAGCCATGTAGCGTGTAATCTTACTATTCTCAAGCTTTTCTCCAGAAACTGGTGTGAATTCATTGAAATGGTTGACAGGAATCGGTTTTGCGAAAGCACCAACTTGAACACGATAAACCAAACCTTTTGGGGCTTCTATTCCAACAGGAATTGCTTTTACTTCTGTTTTGTTTGTAATAAATTCAATACCATTTGCAGAAAGCGGAACCAACGTAGTAGCGATAAGTGCTTTTTTGATCGGGTTGATACCTCGTGCAACCAAATTTTGGAATTTCATGGCTTCATGTGGATCGTTAGGTAAAACAGCTTGTGCTTTTTCATGTATTTCAGCAATTTTCTTTTCCAGAGACTCCAAAGATAGTGATGATTTTTCTATTTCGGATAAGATATCAGTACTTTGCCTGATAGCAATTTGTGTTTGGCTCAAAGCCTGACTGTTTTCTGTTTTCCAATGTTCTAACTGCTCACGGGTTTTGTCCAATTGTTTTTCGATTGCCTTTAATTCCGAAATTAATTCGTTTTGTTGTGCGATGAGGTTTGCGTATTTTTCATAGTTTTCACTTGAAGCAATTGCTCGTTCTTCGTTGTATGTAATTTTTACTGGATTTCCTTTCAATGGAAGCGGTTCGTCAATAGGTTTAATTTGTTCAATTTGTTGGTCTATCCATCTCAATTCTTGTCGAACAAGCTCTTTCTTTGCTTCGATGGCAGTTAATTCATGTTGAATAGCTGGTTGATCTTTTTTCTTTGATTGATGAAGGGCAACAGTTTTTTCGTTATATAAATGCGTCAACTCCTCAATTTCAATCAATGCTTGTTTTCTTCGAGCTTGTAAAGTTGTTTGATCATGTAGTTTTATTGCTGGATTTTTGTCAACGACGGCTTGATCGTACTGAATGCGATTTTCGTGGTTTACTAAATTAATTATGTTTGTTTTTTCTTGAATCAATTGTTCTTGTAGTACAACTTGTTGAATAGGATCTTTGGTCGATTTTAAAGTAGATTCAAGTGATTGAATGTTCGATTGGTGATAGTCGATTACTGTTTTCACCTTTGGGTGTTCGATTTGTTGAATGGCTTGAATTTCTTCTGATAAACGTCGATTTTCAACTGTGAGTTCAACTGTCTTTTGTTTGGCTTCTTCTTGGTAAATTTGATGTAACTCCTTATTTAACGCCTGTCTTTCTTTTGTTGAAATCTTTTCGTCTGCAAGTTGTTGCTCAAGTAATACTTTTTTGTCGTCAGTTTGATTATTGTTTTGCGCTAGCTCAGTTGCATTGTTTTTCGTTTCGTTGAATGCAATTTCAGTTTGTTTGAGTTCACTCAGGCGACTTTCAATGGATGCAAGTTCTGTTTCAATTGCTTGTTTTTCATTTGCATTTGCAGGTTGCTTGCTTTGCAATTGCTTGCGATAATCTTCCAAACGGTTTTGAATTGCTTTAGTTTCAGCTAAATCAGCAGGAGTTTGGGTTAAATCGTTAGTCAAATTTCCGTTGTAAGAACGCGCTAGTTCTTGTTGAATCGCTTCAACAGATTTTGGTTGCTCAGTCGCATTTTGATTGGTGTTTTGAGCTAAGTTAGTTGCATTGTTTTTCGTTTCGTTGAGCGTAATTTCAGTTTGTTTGAGTTCACTCAGGCGACTTTCAATGGATGCAAG
Source organism: Taishania sp. (assembly GCA_035305395.1). GTDB lineage: Bacteria > Bacteroidota > Bacteroidia > Flavobacteriales_D > Crocinitomicaceae > Taishania. The sequence goes on from DATGOZ010000327.1 coordinate 3,343, forward strand.
TTCTGTTTCAATTGCTTGTTTTTCGTTCGCATTTGCTGGTTG
>DATGOZ010000328.1:0-3090 GCA_035305395.1 Taishania sp.
AAAAACATTCGTAGGATATAGCACCAGAATTCTATCAAAAATTACCGCTATTACAGTGATTCAACATCTCAATAAATTCGTTTTTAATCGCCCAATTAATCAATTAAAAGTAAATTTGGCCTAAATGCACAACGGGTAATTCTTATATTTGTTAAACATGCTATGAAAATTAACAATAGAATTAAACAGTATAGAGAGTTACGAAACTATACTCAGATGTATATGTCTGAGCAGTTGGGTATTTCTCAGAATACATACTCGAAGCTCGAGTCTGGTGGAATTAAACTCACAGTAGAACGACTTAGACAAATAGCGGAAATCTTAGATGTCTCATTAATGGATTTACTTAATAATAGTAATCAACCAATAAGTGATGTACATGATAGGAGTTCCGAAAAAAGTCATGAATACTTGGAGACAATTCAGATAATGAATAAAGAACTGGTTCTGCAAGTTATAGGTACACTTAATGAGCAAATCAATTACCTTAGAAAGGAAAATGAGCGCTTGATGGAGATATTATCTAATTTGAGCAAAAAGTAATATACCCTCTGTTTCGTTATAGAATAAGTTGTATGGTTTTATTTTAAACTTTAACTTGTTAAAGGATTTTTAATATCTTCTTTTGAAGGAACATATTATTTATCTGTTTGATTGCCTATCTTCGCTTCTAAAATACATCATCAACTCATGAAATTTGTTGTAAGCTTGCTTTTGGTTTTCTTAATATGCTTTATTTCTATTGCTCAAGATAAACCATATAATGGAGTTGCTCCTTCAGTTATGTCTTCGTATATCTTAAAGAATGCGACGATTATTGTTTCTCCTCAAAAAACCATTCAGAATGGGTTCATTCATGTTGAAAATGGTAAAATCAAAGATATCGGTTCCATTTTATTGAAAAATATTCATGCAGTTGAGATCGATTGTAAGGGTAAAACCATTGTTCCAGCGTTTATTGAATTAAATTCATCTGTTGGAATGCCTCCAGTTCAGATAGGAGAAAGAAGTCGTACCCCTCAACTTGAATCTAAAAAAGAATCCTATTTTTCTTGGAATGATGCGATAAGACCTGAATTTTCGTCGGCATCACAATTCAAATCAAATCCGTCTGATTTTGCGAAATTGCAACAAGCTGGTTTTGGTTTTGCATTAACACATTTACAGGATGGGATTGTTCGAGGAACGGGTTCGTTGATAGCTCTTGGTTCACATCCCATTGATAATGTAATGTTACATCCGGATTTTTCTGCTCATTTTTCACTTGAAAAGGGAAGTTCAAAACAAGCATATCCATCATCTCAAATGGGATCAATTGCTTTGTTGCGTCAGAATTTGTATGATGCAAAATGGTATAAAACTAATGGGAAAAAGGATGCTCGAAATTTGTCACTTGATGCTTTGGTAAAACAGTTAGAAAAGCCAATATTTTTCTCAACAAGGGAAGCGGTTGAGATCTTGAGAGGTCAAAAAATTGCCAATGAGTTTGGATTGACATTCAATTTTGTTGGATCTGGAGATGAATACCAGTATCTAGATGAATTGAAAAGGAATGCTGTTTCACTTGTTATTCCGATGTGGTTTCCTTCTGCTTTCCAAGTAGATGATCCATATGTAAATATGGAAATTCCGCTCAAAGAATTAAAACACTGGGAATTGGCTCCGAGTAATCCGTATTTATTGGCGAAATATAACATTCCATTTTGTTTGAGTTTTGATAAGAATAAATCTGAAAAAGAATTTTGGACACATATCCGTAAAGCAATGGAACGAGGTCTTTCTGCGCAGCAAGCACTTGCAGGTTTAACAACAAATCCAGCGAAAGTTCTCGGTTTGCAAGATGAAATTGGAACATTGGAGGAGGGGAAAATAGCTTCATTTTCGGTTTATTCTGACAATCCATTTGAAAAGGATGCAGAATTGTTAGAAGTATGGACTTTAGAATATCCGAAAGTTTTGAAAGAAGGAAGTGTAGATGGTGTGGAAGGAACGTATAGTGTTTTAGTTGACAATAAAACTTATAGTCTAGATATAATTAAGTCGAATAACAAGTTCGAAGGAAAAATTACCAATGCCATTAAAAAAGAATATGAATTAGCTACAATTAATATCAATGGAAGTGATATTATTCTAAAAATTAAAGATTCCATCGCTGGTGTTTCGGGAGCACATTTGTTACATGGAAAAATGAATACTAAAGTTGGAGTATTTGAGGGGGAAGGAACCGATATTACAGGAAAATGGATTAAGTGGAATGCAGTGAAGCATAAAAAGTTGGACTCTGAGAAGAAATCAAAACCAATGAAAATTGATTCGTCATACCAACAAAAAATTTGGTTTCCAAACATGGCGTACGGGAGGGATACATTACCTAAGTCTAAATCGTATGTGATAACAAATGTAACAGCTTGGACAAATGAAAATGAAGGAATTATAAAAAACGCAACGGTAGTTGTTGAAAATGGTAAAATTAGTTACGTCGGAACAGGTGACCGAAGACCGGTAAATGCAATTGTGATTAATGGTAGGGGAATGCATTTAACGAATGGTATTATTGATGAACATTCGCATATTGCAATTTCTAAGGGAGTTAATGAAGGCGGACAATCCGTTACTGCTGAGGTTTCAATTGGAGATGTTGTTCGAAACAATGATATCAATATTTATCGTCAGTTGGCTGGAGGTGTTACAACGTCACAATTGCTACATGGTTCAGCAAATGCTATTGGAGGTCAATCTGCAATTATTAAATTGAAATGGGGTGCAAAACCAGATGATATGTTAATTCCAAACGCACCTAAATTTATCAAGTTTGCATTGGGAGAAAATGTCAAACAAAGTAATTGGGGAGAGGATCAAACAGTGCGTTTCCCTCAAACACGAATGGGAGTTGAACAGGTGTACATTGATGCATTTACGCGTGCCAAGAAATACCATGAAGATAAAGCGAAGGGAGAATACCGTGTGGATTTGGAATTAGAAACACTCTCTGAAATTATCAATAAGGAACGTTTTATTACATGTCACTCTTACATCCAATCGGAAATTAATATGTTGATGAAAGTTGCCGAAATGTTCAACTTTAATGTA
>DATGOZ010000329.1:0-2926 GCA_035305395.1 Taishania sp.
TTGTCGTGTTCTGTACTTTCAAGAGCAATGATAACTTCTTCAATTTGATGCTTGCGTAAGATTTGTTCAATCTGTTCATCAGCTTTACCTAAATATTCTAATTGATTGTCGAGCAATCTGTCGGTGCCATTTAGGTTAACATACCCAACCAAGTTATGTCCACTTGCTTTTTTGAGTTGCTTTAACTCTTGTAGAATTTCTAGTGCATTTTCATTTCCTCCAATCAGCAATGTTCTAAATCCTGCCTTGCGTTTGTGGATTTTGTTTACAATATAGCTCACAAAAATGATTCGGGCAGTTAGAAAAAGAACTAAATGAATTCCAAATACCCAAAGTAATGATTGATAAAACTGTGTATGTTCATCAATGTCGTCATCTAGTAAAAGAAAAAAGAAAATTGTGATTGTACCAAGTATTGTAGCAAACAGCGTGTAACTCACTACTTTCATTCGATAAAGTCTTCTTACATCGATGTAGGTGCCTTGTAATGTGAAAATAAGTATCCAAAAAATAGGAACGATAATTAATCCAGGGACAAACGAAGTTCCGATCGAAAAATCATTTTGTTCGATGACTATTTTACGCACGTAGTAGAACGTGGCCCATGCAATAATTGCAATAATCCAATCAATTAAAATTAAGATTGTTCCTAGTTTGGATTTAGAAAATGCCATTATCTGTAAATAACCTTGATGTTGTCAATTAGTAGTGTAGATTCGGATTGATCTGAAGGTAATTCGTATTCAAATCCAACCCAAAAAGCATATCCTCCTGATTTGATAATTAATTCAGTTAGTTCGATGTATACTTTTTTCCATCCTTCCGTTGCTGTTGTTACACTGATATTGTATTGTTGTGTAATTGTCCCGTCTGTCTTGGCATAGATGAATGTTGTCTTGAGTTTGGCTTCGTTCTTACATTCTAATTCCAGATAGATTTGAGATCCAATAGGGAAGTTGAATGGTTGGGCTTCATCTGTGTAAGCTGTCCAAAGAGAAGCAGATCCATTTAGAAATACCTTTCCAACTCTATTGGTAGGTTCCGTTTCAACTAAGATGTTTGTATTCGAATTCGAACCAGGACTCAATTTGATATTTCCACCTTCAAAATCTTCAATCCAAAAAGTTGTACCTGTTTTGTATTTTGTTGTTGGTTCAACTGTTGCTACTTCATTGGCCTTTAATTCAACTGTTGTTTCATAATAGTCCATGAATGGATATACCTTTTTTACTCCACCCATTCCATTATTTTCAATAGTAGGGAAGACTTGAATTTTGGATTGTCCAGTAACTAAAACAGGAACTTTACAAGGAAGTTCGAATACACCGATAAACTTATCATTTACGTATACCCAACCAAATTTGAAGCCATGTACATCTATGTTTCCTTCAGTTACCTCTGGATTTGCCAAGAGTGTAAACTCCTTTATTTCAAGCCACGAGGGGTCTGGATTGTTTTTGACGCATCCAGAGAGAAAAATGCTTGTGATAGCTATAGTAAGAATTATAAAGTACTTCATACAAATTTGGGAAACGGTAAATACATTCGATTTATTGTATAGTCAATAAAAATACATTTAGATTGTAGCCATCAAACTTGTAGCAGATTTCAATTTTTCCAAAATTTGATGGGCGATATCCAATGCTTGATAACCGTCTTCTAATGTAACGACTGGCGTTGTGTTTTCGTTGATTGATTTAGCAAAAGTTGCTAATTCCTCCTTAATGGCATTTACCTCATCTAAATTTGGCTTATCGAAATAAACTTTTTTGACTGGTTTTCCATCTCCCATGTCGAATACTACATCAAATGGACTTGGTTCCCCATCTAATGTTTCCATGCGAACAACCTCTAATTCTTTTGTCAGGAAGTCAACACTGATATATGCATCTTTTTGGAAGAAACGAGATTTACGCATGTTCTTCATGGAGATTCTACTCGACGTTAGATTTGCAACGCAGCCATTGTCAAATTCAATACGCACATTTGCTATATCTGGAGAATCGCTAACAACTGCAACTCCTGATGCAGAGATACGTTTTACCCCTGATTTAACAACACTCAAAATAATATCGATGTCGTGAATCATTAAGTCTAAGATTACAGGGACATCCGTGCCTCTTGGGTTAAATTGAGCTAAGCGGTGTGTTTCAATAAACATCGGACGATTAAAGTATGGAACTGCAGCGGTAAAAGCAGGATTGAATCGTTCAACATGACCAATTTGCACTTTTACACCTGCTTCTTGCGCTAAATTCATCAAGGTTTTAGCTTCTTCAACCGTTTCTGTAACAGGTTTCTCAATAAAAACGTGTTTTGTTTTTCTGAGTGCAAGAGAGGCACAGTCGAAATGAGCAATAGTAGGAGTTACGATGTCTACACAATCAACTAAGTCAATTAATTCCTCAATTGAGTCGAAACATTTAATCCCAAATTGTTCTTGAACCAATTTAGCATTTTCAACAGAAGGGTCGTAAAATCCAACAAGTTCAAAAGTATCTGAAAGCTCTTTTATAAGTTTAATATGGATTTTTCCTAAATGTCCAGCCCCGAGCACACCAATCTTAAGCATAAAAAAACGTTTTTGCAAAAATAGAAATCGATATGCTTTTAATGCTTAATGAGCGAGTGAACTTATTAACAATGATTCGCACAGTTTGGAACAGTGCTTGGGAAAACTTAAAAAACTGATATAAATCATGTTTTTACTTGAATTTACCTCATTTTTTTTGCTTTACAATCTTGTCACATTTGCATCATGGGAATTATTTACGTGATGCTAATAGTGAGTTTGATGATTGCATTGTTCTTCTTGATCAGTTTTATCTGGGCAGTGAGGAGCAACCAGTTTGAAGACGATTATTCTCCATCTGTAAGAATTCTCTTTGATGATGAACTAAGTACAACAAAAGAAGAAGAAGATGGA
>DATGOZ010000330.1:0-3678 GCA_035305395.1 Taishania sp.
TAAAACGTGGGTCAAAATAAAACGCTGTAAAAACAGATTCAGTTACTGCGTAGTTTACATCATTTCCAATATAATCCATCAATGTGAAAGGTCCCATACGGAATCCTCCAAGTTCTGTCATTGCCCAGTCAATTGTTGCAAAATCTGCAATTCCTTCTTCGTAAATGCGCAGCGCTTCTCCGTAGAAAGGTCGTGCAACACGGTTTACGATAAATCCAGGAGTATCTTTACAAACAACCGTAATTTTATTCCAACTATCAATTAACGATTTAGCTGTTGACAATACTTCAGGATTTGTCTGAACTGCAGGAATGATTTCAACCAACGGCATAAGTGGAGCAGGGTTGAAAAAGTGTATTCCAATTACGCGAGATGGATTTTTCAATACAGAACCAATTGATGCAATCGGAAGCGAAGAAGTATTTGAAGCCAAAATACAGTCATTCGAAACAATTCCCTCTAATTCTTTGAAAACAGTATGTTTAACATTCAAGTTCTCAACAATTGCTTCAATGATTAGTCCGCATGGAGCAAAATCAGTTGTTGATGTCGAATAAGTGAATCTGTTTTGAATTGTCGTTGATTCGTCTTGTGTCAATTTACCTTTTTCTACAAGTCGATCCAATACTTTAACGAGTCCACTTTTTGCTTTATCTAGTACTTCCTGATTTAAATCTACTAATACTACTTCGTGTCCAGCTTGAGCTGCAACTTGTGCAATTCCAGCACCCATTGTACCAGCACCTAATACTCCTACTTTCATTAATTTTCGTTTTTAGTTGTTCAAAACTACCTAAAATTGATAATCTATTTTCAAAAGAATGGACTTTATTTCATCTCAAGTAAGAAAGGAGCGATTTGTTAATAAGCCGATTTATTTACATTTTTTCACAATTATTGGGTAATTTGCTGAGTGAATATTTATATTTTCGCAGTTACTAATAGATTGGGGAAGTGTATTTTGTTCTCCTCATATACTAAAATATTATTATGAACTACAGGAAACTTAATGTTTTACTAGGTTGGTTGGTTTTTCTTATCGCCACGATTGTTTATTTCATAACTATTGAAGACACAGTGAGTTTGTGGGACTGTGGTGAGTACATCATGGCGGCATACAAATTGGAAGTTGGTCACCCTCCAGGTGCACCTTTGTTCATGTTATTGGGTCGTTTATTTACGTTCTTTGTTGCTGAAACGGATGTGGCTTTGTGGATCAATAGAATGTCTGCATTATCGAGTTCGTTTACAATTTTGTTCATGTTCTGGTCCATCACTTCATTGGTGAGAAAGATGGTATTGCAAACAAAAAGTGAACTTTCTAAAGGTGATGTTATTGCCATCATGGGAAGTGGAATAGTAGGATCTCTTGCGTACACATTCTCAGAAACATTCTGGTTTTCAGCAGTTGAAGGTGAGGTTTATGCAATGTCATCGTTATTTACTGCAATTGTTTTTTGGGCAATTTTGAAGTGGGACGAAGAAATGGCTTTATTACAGGGAGGTAAACTTTCTGTTGAAGTTGCTCCAAATAGGTGGCTGTTGTTAATCATGTTTTTGATTGGTTTGGCAATCGGGGTTCACTTATTAGGAATCTTGCTTGTACCAGCAATTGGATATGTAATTTACTTCCGTTTGTGGGATGAAATTAAACCAAAGACATTTATTCTAACAGGATTACTTTCTGTTGTGATTTTAGGAGTTATTCAAGAAGGAGTTATTCCGGGAACAATTTCGATGGCCTCATCATTTGAGGTGACATTTAGAAATTCCATGGGATTACCATTTTTTGCAGGAACCATCTTTTTCTTTGTAGTACTAATTGGATTGCTGATTTTCGGTGCTAGACATGCTAGAGCAAAAGGAAAAACGGTATTATACAATTCAATTTTTGGATTAATCTTCTTATTAATCGGTTATGGATCATTTGCGGTAATTGTTATTCGTTCGAATGCAGATACACCGATGGATCAAAATAACCCAGAAAACTTGGTTAACCTTCATTCATATTTGAAACGTGATCAATATGGAAAGGCACCACTAGTAACAGGCCCTTATTGGAATTCAAAAGAAGCTGGAGGCCGTTTCAATGCAAATGGAGATTGGGAACCGTATGCAGATCGTACAGCTTGGAAAGATAGAGATGCAGTTTATGCACGTCGTTTTATTGTTCACAGAAATGATGCTGTTTTGCAAACTTTCCTAAAAGAACAAGATGCAGCTAAATATGCAAAAGCAAATAATGCAGAATACAAGGAAGAGTTTTACGAAGTAAACGAAGATTCTAGAAAAAATGCGGAAGCTGTTTACGAACAAACAACACTTTTTCCACGTATGTATAGTGGTGACGAACCTCGTAAAGTTGACGGGTATAAAATGTGGTCTGGTTATGATGCGTCTAGAACAGATGGAGAAACAGGAAAGGATAAGTTACCGCTTCCTTCATTTTCAGAAAACATGACGTATTTCTTCCGTTACCAAGTGAATTGGATGTATTTCCGTTACTTCATGTGGAACTTTGCAGGTCGTCAAAATGACATTCAAGGTGATGGAAATGATATCAATGGTAACTGGAAATCAGGATTCTCTTTCATTGATTCACCTCGTTTGGGAGACCAAGCAAATGCACCATATTATACAACAGAAAACAAGGCGAATAATAGTTTCTTCTTCATTCCGTTGGTTCTAGGTTTGATCGGACTTTTCTTCCATGCTTATCGTGCACCGAAAGATGCGTTCGTTGTATTCTTAGGTTTCTTATTGACAGGATTAGCAATCGTAGTTTATTTGAATCAAAAGGTTTATGAGCCACGTGAGCGTGATTATGCTTACGCTGGATCTTTCTACTTCTTTGCAATGTGGATTGGATTTGGAGTGTATGCATTATACCATGCATTTACGAGCTTCGGAAAAGAACATTTTAAGAAGTTTGGAGTTATTGCATTAGCTGGTTTGGTGTTGTTCTTTATCATGGATTTATCAAGCGAAAGCGGAATGCCTAACACGTTGTCTTGGTTGACAATTGCTGTGATGGGTGGTACTCTATTGGGTATCATGAACGTCGTTGGCAAAGCAACTAAGAATGAAACTGTTGGTGCTGGTTTAGCCACAATCATTGGATTAATTGCTCCAGTAATTATGGGAGCTCAAGGATGGGATGACCACGATAGAAGTGATAAAACAACGGCACATGATGTAGCTTACAATTACATGATAGGAGTTTCTCCAAATGGTATCATCTTTACGAATGGAGACAACGACACGTTCCCATTGTGGTATATCCAAGAAGTGGAAGGTTTCCGTTCAGATGTGCGTGTTTGTAACTTGTCATTGATGCAAACAGATTGGTACACTGCGCAAATGATGCGTAGAACGTACGATTCAGATCCATTACCAATCAAATTTACACCTGATCAAGTATTGATGTACACTGGTGGTACAGATCAAATGCAGTTTGTTGAATTGACAGATTTGTATTTATCAAATCTATTGCCAGTTGAAACGTTGAAAAAAATCATTCAATTGCGTTTGAATACGAACAGAGATAAAGCAGTTGCTACAATCGATAATTTTGCAAACTTGATGAAAGGTGTTGTAAGTTCGTTTGAAATTGCACAACCTGCAGTTCAAAACCGCGTGAATCAATTAGCTACTGTTCTTACGAGACCAGCGCAACAA
>DATGOZ010000331.1:0-3154 GCA_035305395.1 Taishania sp.
TTGCACTACAAAATAATAGATGGAATTTACCCAAACATGCAGTTGAAAATGTATGCCACAGCTCCACCGAAAGTTGGAAATAGCTATTATGCCTACGATTTTGACGCTACAATGAAAGCTCGTTGGGCATATAGCGTCGTCAATGCGTTGGATCCGATCCCAGAAATGCCTTTGACCACACAACAGTTGGTTCCAGACATGAATAATCCAAATCCATTGATTGAAGCAAAGGCAGGGTTAAAAAAAGAAAAATTGATGACCCGAATTGCATTGAAAACAGCTTTTAATTCAATGGAGAAAAAAGCAATTAAATCCGCTAAAGGATATCAAAAATACTTGGGTAAATACGTTGGAAAACTCATTGGGCAACACCTTCCAGAATTAAAGCTTCCAAATCCTGTCAATTCAACCTACTTTGTGCGTCCAGGAATTCCAATCACAATGATGCCAGACGATCAGTATCATCACCATTTTTCTGAAAGAAAATCAAGCATGGTACACCACTTAACAGAAGCATATCATTTGTTGTTGGACCGCAATTTTAAGCAAGATTAAATTGGATAGCGAACAATCAAATTGTCGATTACGGTAAATAAATATCCATTCGTGTAGCGAACGAATTTGCTTCCATCTACGGTCTTTTTTCCAAATGCTTCACCGTTTGTTTTCCAGAGATACACCTTATTTTCAATTGCATCAACACCTGCAACAAATGTAGCTCCGTCGTTTGTTGTGAAAAGTTGTGCATCGGCTAAATCATTGAATGAAACTTGAATTGTACCCCAATGTAATCCATTGAAGTTATACAATTTCAAACGTTGACCTTCTTTGATGAGCAAGCCTTTGCTAGATTCAACGATTGGAAGAATTTTAGCTTCTCCAAATTTATCGAATTGGTGTAATCCACCTTTTTGATCGTAGGCAATCAGTTGACCTTTATTCATTCCAAACAGTTTTGCTTCATTCGCAACAATCATTGGATAATTAACCTGCTGTACATTAAAAATTCTAAATGATTTTCTTGTATCTGCTTGAATCATTTCAAATCTTCCATCACCAACTACACCCAAGAAAGGTTTATTAGCACTAACCCAAACCAATGGTTTTTGTTCAATTGAATTCAATTGCGTTCTAATTTCTGCCAACTCTCGACCTTGATTGTCAAATTGAATCAATCGACCTTTTTCACTTGTAGCAATGAAATAGCCGTTACCCTTCCAACGATAAAAAATTGGTGTTGTTTTACTTACTTGATCACTATCCAATTGAATTGGAAATCCATTTACACTGTTTCCATTGATATCAATTACATAAATTTTCTTCGCAGTTGAAACAAGTAATTGTGTTTTATCATTTGCATAAATGTCAATTAACTGTGGATCTCCAACAAACACACCTTCAACAGGAAACTCCCATTTCTTTTTGTCGTTTTCGAAAAAGACAACTTGACTTTCGTTTGTCAGAACAAAAAACTGATTTTCGTTGATAATGGCAATGTCTTTTACATTTCCAGCTAAGAACGTTTTTGATATTGAATTAACAACCTCTGTTGAATTTGTTGCAATATTACCTTGATTTAAAACAGTAGTCAACAAACGCGAATTACTAACTGATTCAGTCAGTTTTTGCGTTTTATTTGCAATTCGATAATTGACTTTTTGAGGCAATAAACCGTAAATTTCAATTGATTTTTCTTGGTTTTGAGACAATGTGTTCCCCATTTTATAATCTCCTACAATACTCTCACATACTGCACGGCTTTCGGAGATTACAACAAAATCATCCAATCTAAAAATGAAAAATCCTTGCTTTAGATTCAACAAATTTGTCAATTTCGTGTTCTTGAAATATGCATTGTCAGCATCAGTTGATTCAACTTGGTATGCATCATACAACACTTGAATTGGATCTTGTCCGTCTAAATAATCGGTAATCAATGCTGTTTGACCATTAAGTTGAACTTTTACAACACCATATTTCAGCCAATTATTCATTGGACTTTCAAGAATCTGTGGATCCTTGAATCTTAGATAATCTGTCTCATAAAACTCATAAGAAGAAATTGCCACAGGAACGACAGAACTAAAAACCGTTTTATCATTCACCTTTGTTCCAAGCACACCTTTCTTGAAATTACTTTTGTATTCGATTAAACCATTTGATTTGATATACATATCCGTAATCGATTGATTTTCATCCATTAAACCAATGATAGAACCGTCTGCATTTTTATCGAATAGAACCTCATCCCAAGGATTTGCATTCAACTTGAAATCATCTTTGCTCAAATAGATTACATTCTTATTGAATTTCCCTTTAAGCGTTTTGAACTTAATATTGTTTTGATCAATTTGAACTCCAGCTTCGTTTTGAAAAATCGTTTTGAAAGATTTGTTTGTAAGTCCTGTCTTTGTGTTGACTAGAATATGATTTCGTTTTTTTGAAACAAAAATCGTTTCAATTTGATCCAAATTTAATTGTAAGATGAATTGAATAATATCCGTGTTGATTGTTCCGAACTGATTGAGCAACACATCATATTTTGAAGGATTTAATATTACCAACACATCACCGTCATTTTTATCAAACACGTATTCAGGACGAAAAGCCTTGCCCTGATTTACACGATCATAGGTTGCATATCCCAACCACAACACACTGACGATGGTAACTATACCGATAAAAACACGTCCAAACATATTTCAAAATTACATGTATTATTACCTGAGTGGACAACTAATTATCAAAGAAATCAACAACTCACTGTTAGGGAGCTTCTGACATAATTATTCGAAAAGGCTCAATTGTGAATCGTCTAATAATTTGTATGACATCCGATGATGTGGGGTCACTCCATGCTCCTCAATTGCGGCACGATGTTTTTTTGTCGGATATCCTTTATTCTTCAACCAATCGTAAACTGGAAACTCTTCGTGCAGTTTATCCATAATATCATCACGATAGGTTTTCGCCAAAATTGATGCTGCTGCGATACTTAAATACTTTCCATCACCTTGAACGATACATGCATGCGGAATTTCAGGATACGGTTTAAAACGATTTCCGTCAATTAAAAGAAATTCAGGTTTTATTTTCAATTGATTGACAGCCAAATGCATTGCTTTAAAACTTGCATTGAGGATATTTATTTCAT
>DATGOZ010000332.1:0-3391 GCA_035305395.1 Taishania sp.
ATTCAGTAATGCTTTTTCGTCGCTATTTAGATCTAATTCAATGATACGTTCGATACCGTTCTTACCAAGAATAACTGGTACTCCCAAGTAAATATCTTTCAATCCATACTCACCTTGCAACCAAGCACATACTGGGAACACACGTTTTTGATCACGAACAATTGCTTCTACCATTTGCGCAGCAGCAGCACCTGGTGCATACCAAGCAGATGTTCCTAATAATTTCACAATTTCACCACCACCAACTTTAGTACGCTCGATGATAGCATCTAATTTATCTTTAGCAATCAATTCAGTTACTGGAATTCCTCCAACGGTTGTATAACGAGGAAGTGGCACCATTGTATCACCATGACCTCCCATTAATACCGCTTGGATATCTTTTGGAGAAACATTCAACTCAGTTGCTAGGAAAGCACGGTATCTTGCAGTATCCAAAATACCAGCCATACCAAACACTTTGCGAGAATCTACTTTCGCAGTTAGATATGCGCAATAAGTCATTACATCCAAAGGATTGGATACAATTACAATGATTGCATTTGGAGAATATTTAATAACGTTTTCTGTTACAGATTTTACGATTCCCGCATTTGTAGCGATCAAATCATCCCTTGACATTCCAGGTTTTCTAGGCAAACCAGAAGTTATAACAACTACATCAGAATTTGCAGTTTTTGAATAATCATTTGTTGAACCAACCGTCCTTGAATCATATAAATTGATTGGTGCTGTTTGCCACATATCAAGAGCTTTTCCTTCTGCAAAACCTTCTTTGATATCTAACAAAACAATTTCATTTGCAATTTCTCTGTGAGCTAAGACATCAGCGCATGTTGCACCAACATTTCCTGCTCCCACTACTGTTACTTTCATAAGGGTATATTTTTTTAGTTAAATCATCGTCTGCTAAATATAACATAAAACTCGATAAATCGATCAAAAAGAATAAAAATAATCTTACAACCCATGCACATCTTCAATATACAGTAGCATTCTAAAAGCAAAAATCCCTGATGCGACAACACCAGGGACTAGATATTATAACTTGATTGTAACTATTACTTACGTATAAATTTGAAGCGTTTACCAGGATAAACTGCTGCCTCACCTAACTCAGCTTCAATTCTCAATAATTGATTGTATTTTGACATACGATCAGAACGAGAAGCAGATCCTGTCTTAATTTGACCACAGTTCAATGCTACAGCTAGATCAGCAATTGTATTATCTTCTGTTTCGCCAGAACGATGTGACATAACTGAAGTATACGAATTGGCTGTCGCCATTTGTACTGCTTCAATAGTTTCTGTCAATGTACCAATTTGGTTTACTTTAACCAAGATTGAATTTGCTGTATTCGTTTCAATTCCTTGTTTCAAACGTTTTGTGTTTGTTACAAACAAATCGTCACCTACTAATTGAACTTTATCTCCGATTGTTTCTGTCAACAATTTCCATCCATTCCAATCATCTTCAGCTAAACCATCCTCAATTGAAATAATTGGATATTTTTCAGTCCACTCTTTCCAAAAAGCAACCATTTCTTCAGAAGTTCTTGTTTCACCAGTTGACTCGAAAATATATTTTCCATCTTTATAGAACTCAGAAGAAGCAGCGTCCAAGGCAATCCAAACATCTTCACCTGGTTTGTATCCAGCACGTTCAATTGCTTGTAAAACCACTTCAATCGCCTCTTCGTTAGAATTCAAATTAGGTGCAAATCCACCCTCATCTCCAACGTTAGTAGACATTCCTTTTTCTTTCAACACACTTTTCAAGTGGTGAAAAATTTCCGTTCCCCAACGCAATCCTTCAGAGAAGCTAGATGCCCCAAATGGCATGACCATAAACTCTTGAATATCGATTTTGTTATCTGCATGAGAACCACCATTCAAAATATTCATCATTGGAACTGGAAGTGTTACTGCACCTACTCCACCAATGTATTGGAACAAGCTTAATCCAGTTTCTTGAGCTGCTGCACGAGCTACAGCCAAAGAAGTACCTAAAATCGCATTAGCTCCCAAGTTAGATTTGTTGTCAGTTCCATCCAAATCCAATAAAACTTTATCGATATTTTTTTGCTCAGTAACATCCATCCCTTCCAATGCATCATTGATAGGACCATTTACGTTTGCTACTGCTTTCAAAACTCCTTTTCCTAAGTATACAGATTTATCACCATCACGTAATTCAACCGCCTCATGAATACCTGTTGATGCGCCAGAAGGAACGGCTGCTCTACCTACGATACCGTTAGATGTTACAACATCAACTTCAACAGTTGGATTTCCACGCGAATCCAAAATTTGTCTTCCGACAACTTTTACAATAAAACTCATGCTTTGTACGTTTTTATATTGGTAATAAATTGATCAAATAAATATCTTGAGTCGTGCGGACCAGCCGACGCTTCTGGGTGATACTGAACAGAGAATACGGGCTTATCTTTTAATGCGATTCCAGCAACTGTATTATCATTCAAATGCACATGTGTCAATTCGATAGCTGTATTTGCATCCAAACTTTCACGAGAAATCACAAACCCATGGTTTTGAGAAGTAATTTCACCTTTTCCAGTTTTTAGATTTTTAATTGGGTGATTGATTCCACGGTGACCGTTGAACATTTTCACAGTTTTCAATCCTTGGCTTAATCCCAGCAATTGGTGTCCCAAACAAATTCCAAATACAGGCTTACCAGCATTTACAACTTGCTTTACCAATTCGATAGAAGCTGGCATTGCACCCGGATCACCAGGGCCATTTGACAACATATATCCATCTGGGTTGAAGCTATTCAACTCATCTAATGTCGTATCCATTGGGAACACCTTCACGTGCGCTCCACGTTCAACCAAACAACGAACAATATTTTTCTTAATTCCAAAATCAATTACAGAAATACGACAAATTGCTTCTCCTTCTGGAATTACTTCGTATGCTTCCTTCGTACAAACTTTAGATGACAATTCTAATCCATCCATTGAGGGAACTTTTGCTAATTCAGCTTTCAAAGAATCAACATCTAAATTTTCAGAAGAAATGATTGCGTTCATCGCACCTTTATGGCGAATATGTCTAACCAAAGCTCTTGTATCAACATCAGAAATACCTACACGATCAAATTGCTTCATATAGTCATCCAATGAACCACTTGCTGAAGTACGAGAAAAAATTGGAGAAAACTTCTTTGTTACCAATCCAGCAATCATCATTGACTCAGATTCTATCTCATCAGCATGAACACCGTAATTCCCTATGTGTGAAGTTGTCATGATAAGAATCTGACCGAAATAAGAAGGATCTGTAAATACTTCTTGATAACCAGTCATCCCTGTATTGAAGGCGATTTCACCTGTGGTAGTACCAATTTTTCCAATTGCTTT
>DATGOZ010000333.1:0-4438 GCA_035305395.1 Taishania sp.
TGTTTAAATGGTCCTGCGGCAAGAAAAGTTGCAATTGATGACATCATCATCATCATTGGATACGGATTCATGGATTTTGAAGAAGCAAAATCATTCAAACCAGCGTTAGCTTTTCCTAATGAAAAAACAAATATGCTAGATTGATAATGCTTAGAAAAACAATCTTAACGATAATAAAAACTGTATTGCCTCTAGCAATTGGTATTTATTTGTTTTGGCTGTTTTTTTCGAGCATGTCTGAAGAACATATTGCTAGTTTCAAGAAAGCAATTCGCGAAACCAATTATTGGTGGATATTTTTAGCATGTGTTCTAGAATTTGTTTCCTTATGGTCAAGAGCCATGAGATGGAAGTATATGCTTGAACCAATGGGATATACTTCTCCATGGAAGAATAGGTATCATGCACTCATGATTGGTTATTTAGCCAACTATACCCTTCCACGTGCTGGTGAACCAACAAGAGCAGCGATGTTGTACCGTTCAGATGGAATTCCATTTGCTAAATCATTTGGAACAATCATCGCCGAACGTGCAGTCGACGTTATAATGCTTAGCTCAATCATGGGAATAACAATGCTAATTGGTTATGAAGATTTATCTGCGATTTTGACAGAAGTGGAAACACAATTAGGTGGAGAAAAACCCACTGATTCTGCATTTGGGATAAAACAAATTATTTACATCATTGTTGGTTTATTAGCCATCACAAGTATTATACTTTATACAATCAGTATTTCATTTAGAGCGAAATTAAATGACTTCGTAACTGGCATTTTGAATGGGTTATTTGCTGTTTTCAAGACTAAGAATCCAGTTGCATTTATTTTACACACTCTATTAATTTGGTCATGCTGGATTTTAATGTTCATAATTCCATTTTTTGCACTTAAAGAAACGAGCAATATCTCCATGACAGGTATGCTCATTGGCTTCATTGTTGGATCGATTGGGATGTCTGTAACCAATGGAGGAATAGGTGTTTATCCGTTGATTGTTGGACTTGTAGTTGCCTTCTATTTAAAAGACGATTATCCAGAAAATGCTAGAGGCATTGGAAATGCTTTGGGCATGATTATCTGGATTTCAAATACATTATTAATGATACTTCTTGGGCTTATTTCACTAGCACTATTACCAAATAATTTTTCCAAACATGACGACAAGACAAGAGAATTTACAAAATAAGATAGTAACATTAGATGAGGCAATCAGAAGAGTAGGAATCTGGAGAAATGCAGGGTTACAAGTATCTTTTACAAATGGATGTTTTGATATTATTCACCGTGGTCATGTCACATATCTTACGCAGGCTTCAGATGTTGCCAATCGTTTAATCGTTGGATTAAACTCAGATGATTCTGTTAAGAGACAAGGGAAGTCACCAGATCGTCCAATTAATAACGAAGATTCAAGGGCAATTGTATTAGCATCTTTGAGTAGCGTAGATTTGGTTGTTATCTTTCATGAAGATACGCCATACGAATTAATCAAAACTTTACAACCAGACAATGTAATTAAAGGTGGTGACTACGATGCAAATGAACGTGATCAATCCTCAACAAAGTACATTGTTGGAGCAGATATCATGGATGCTAAAGGTGGAAAAGTTATTTCCATTCCATTGGTTGAGGGCTTTTCTACAACCAATCTGATAGAAAAAATTAAAAAATAAGATTGAAGACCTCTTTTTCAAGAGGTTTTTTTATTTTCAACGGTTTATTTCAATTAGTATCTGATGGAAAACAAGCGATTCAATATCCGCATATATGGTATACTACTGAATGACAATCAAGAAATTTTGATTTCAGACGAATGCAGAAATGGCTACCCCTTTACCAAATTTCCAGGAGGTGGTTTAGAATGGGGAGAAGGTATCAAAGATTGTTTAAAACGAGAATTTTATGAAGAATTAGGAATAGACGTTACTGTTGGAGAATTGCTTTATTGTACTGACTTTTTCATACAATCTGCATTCAAAAATACAGATCAACTAATCAGTATTTATTATTGGGTACATTATTCCGATTCAAATAAACTTCAATTTGAATCTTACACCGTTCCATTAACATCCGATTCAGAGAAATTCAGATGGATTCCGCTATATTCTCTAACAGAAGAAATGTTTACTTTTCCAATAGACAAACTTGTTGCTCGACAATTAATTAAATCATTTTAATTACGAACGTACACTACTTTCTTTGTCTCAAAGAATTCTTCATCGAAATAAGCTGGAATATCATAGAAACGATAGAATTTTTTGACGTTCATCATTTCATCTTTCAAATCACCACCTTTCAAGTACAAAATTCCGTTTGGAAGTTCATTTATACTTTTTGGTTTGAATTTATTTTTCGTCCATTTCACAAAATCAGGCATTGCAGTAACCGCGCGGCTCACAATGAAATCAAACTTCTGTGGAATATTTTCTGCGCGTTCGTGAATTGCTGTCACATTCTTTAATTCTAATGATTTAGCAACTTCACTTGCAACTTTAACTTTCTTCCCGATAGAATCAACCAAAACAAACTGACAATTTGGGAACAAGATGGCCAAAGGAATTCCAGGAAATCCTCCTCCTGTACCAATATCCATGATATCAGACCCATCTCTGAACGACATAACTTTAGCAATTGCAAGTGAATGCAAAACGTGTCGTTCGTAGAAATTATCTGTATCTTTCCTCGAAATAACGTTAATCTGACTATTCCAAAATTCATACAATTCCTTTAACTTTGAAAACTGCTGAATTTGTTCTTCAGTCAAATTTGGGAAGTACTTTAGTATTAAATTCATATTGTTTTTTTGCTAGAAACGATGAGAATCTAGATGCTATCCTTCGTTTTTTCCATCATATTTGCTAGAAAATCTCTAGCTCTGAATAATTGAGCTTTAACAGTCCCCAAAGGTAAGTTTAATTCGTCTGCAATTTCTTCGTAACTCAATTCCTCAAAATATCTTTTTTCAATCAACTCGCGATATCTTGGTTTTAATTTGGAAACCAATAAGCGCAAATGACGAACTTTCTGATCTTGAACAATCGATTGTTCTGGATCTAAAATATCCGAACGCGTATCATGGTAGATAACAGTTCCATCCTCAGAAACAAATCCAGTATCCATAGATGTAACCTGAATTCGTTTTTTGCGAATAAAATCGATACAATTATTTGAAGCAATCTTGAACAACCAAGTACTAAACGCATAACTTGGAGAATATTGATCTAATCGACTAAAGGCTTTACCAAAAGCCTCTATTGTTAAATCTTCTGCGTCATCAACATTTCTGACCATCTTATGCATCATGAAATATATTGAGTCACGATATCGAGACATCAATTCAGCATAAGCAGATTGGTCGCCACTTAAAGCTAATTCGACCAAGATAAAATCTTGTTTCCCTTTTTCGGATAAATGTTCAGTTTCTACCATTTATTTGTTCTCACTTCACTAGTGTAAAAAACCATCGGAAGTCCAATAGCGTAAAGTATATCTGAAATTGGGAAAAATGCAACAAATGTTTTCTCTTTCAACTTCAAGAAACATTTCCCCTGAATCCACCACTTTAACACCAAGATAACTCCAAAAATGATTAAAGTTAACCAGCGATAGTCTTCATTAAACAACAAAGTAATAAAAGAAAAATACATAAAAAGCAGACTCAATGGATAGATTCCTAACAATGCTTTTTTAATAACTTGATAACGAGGAGATGTTGTATAATGTCTCGATTTTTGCCTGTACCAGCTAGCCCAAGTTGTCTCAGCAGGAGAATACATGTGACTCTCTGGTGATATTACAATTGTATAATTATTCTTTTTTGCTGCTTCTTGGATAAATAAATCATCATCTCCAGAAGAAATTGCGTAATGCGATTTAAAACCATTTGCTTTTTCGTAAGCAGATTTGGTATATGCCAAATTTCTCCCTACACCCATATACGGCAATCGCGCTAAACCAAACGACATATAGTTAATCGCAATCCAAGCTGTATCGTATCGAATAACTTTATTCAAAAATCCTTTTTGGTAAGTATACGGTGCATATCCCAAGATAATCTTTTTCGTATCCGTATACGACGATCCTATTTCCTTTAACCATTGATCACTAGCAGGGCGACAATCAGCATCTGTAAATACTAAATGCTCATTTTTTGCAGCTTTAATCCCTAAACTTAGCGGAAGTTTTTTTCCTGGTCTTAAATGTTTGTTTCGTTCAACAACAGTGTATCTCAAATTTGGATATTGCTGTTGATAAGCATCTAAGATATGTCTAGATTCATCAACAGATTGGTTGACGACAACGATTACCTCAAAATTTGGATAATCTTGACTTAAAATGTATGGCAAATTTTCATAAATATTATCAGCCTCATTTCTTGCTGCTATGATAACAGATAAGGCAGGTAAATGGTCCTTATTTGCGAAAGATTTAGGCTTA
>DATGOZ010000334.1:0-8586 GCA_035305395.1 Taishania sp.
GCAGTTGGGTGTTTGAGCGAAGCGAGTTTCAACTGCGACGCAAAGCGACCCGTAGATTTTAGAGGAAGAAGTGCAGGCCTTGATTTTTTATAACCTTTTGTATCAAGACAAAAGGTTAAAATACTATCTTTAATTCCATGACTATCCCCTCATTCGAAGCAGAATCTTAAAATATTATTGAATTCCTTTTGGAACCCTTGAAAAAATTAAGACTTTTTACTAACTTTAGAGTTTTAGGTCTGACAGGTATTTTATCCTTGACACATCAAATTTTCGTTGAATCATGAATCAATTTTCAGAGTTAGTTAACAAACAACAACAATTCTTCAAAAGAAATCACACAAAATCGATTGCATTTCGCATAGAACAGTTAAAAAAACTGAAACACGTCATTCAGTCTCATGAAACATTACTTAATGATGCAATCAAAAAGGATTTCCATAAATCTGAATTTGATACCTATTCAAACGAATTAGGACTTATTTACCATGATATCAACGAGGCAATCAAAAAAGTTAAGCGCTGGTCGCGCATAAAACGTGTTCGCACCAATCTGGTTAACTTCCCAGCTAAAAGCTATATTATTCCAGAACCTCTTGGTGTATCCTTGGTAATTGGTGCATGGAATTACCCATATCAATTATCTTTTGCTCCGGTTGTCGCTGCAATGGCTGCTGGTTGTACAATCATTCTCAAACCGAGTGAACTGCCGATTCATACAAGTCAAATCATGCAACAAATTGTAAGAGATAATTTTTCCGAAGATTACTTTGCAGTTGTTGAAGGTGGTATTGAAGAGACAACAGCACTTTTAAAACAACGATTTGATAAAATTTTCTTTACTGGAAGTACAAAAGTTGGACGTATTGTTTACGAAGCAGCAGCTAAAAATTTGACTCCTGTAACCTTGGAATTGGGTGGGAAAAGTCCAGTTTTTGTTACAGAGTCATGTAACTTAAAAATGACTGCCCGACGTTTGGTTTGGGCAAAATTCTTAAATGCTGGTCAAACGTGTATTGCTCCAGATTATGCAATTGTTCACGAAAAAATTCACGATCAATTTCTTGAAGCAGTCGTCACTGAAATCAAAAAATCGGATTATAAATTGTCGAACAACAATTACGTTCAAATCATCAATCAACGCAACTTCGACCGATTGACAAAATTAATACAATCAGAACAGGTTTATTTTGGAGGAACTTGTCATCCTGAAGATCGGACTATCGAACCAACAATCTTAAAAGGAATTAGGTTTGAAGATCCCATCATGCAAGAAGAAATTTTCGGTCCAATTCTACCCGTAATTGCCTATAAAAACATACAAGATGCAATTGACTATGTCAAATCGGGTGAAAAACCGTTATCGTGCTACATTTATTCAAGCAATCGAAAAGAAATCAAACAAGTTTTGAATGAAGTTTCATTTGGTGGAGGCTGTGTAAATGAGTCAATTATGCATATTACAAATAGTAAATTACCGTTCGGAGGTGTTGGAGCAAGTGGAATCGGTTCTTACCATGGAGAAGCTGGATTCAACACATTTTCACACTTCAAAAGCATCTTGGATAAACCAACTTGGTTTGAATTGAGCTTAAAATATTCACCTCTAACAAAGAGAAAGTTAGATTTTGTTAAAAAGTTACTCTAACAATTATATCGTCCTATTTTTGAGGTTTATTTTATAATTTTGAAAGATGTCAAAGCAAAAGTATCGGTTCAATCCTGAGAAATTATCTTACGAAGTAGTTAGGGAAAGTCTTGGCAAACGGATCTTCAAATGGCTACTTTTTGCTGCTCCAAGTATTGCAATGGCGCTTATTTTGTCATTTGTATTCACCAAAAGATTAGCCACTCCGAAGGAAGAGTTACTCAAAGAAGAATTGGAAATGATGCAATTGCGTTATGCTGAATTGAGCAAAAACATCGAAACCGTACACGAAGCGTTGAACGCAATCGAACAGCGCGATAAAGATTTATACCGTGTTGCACTTTATGCAGATGAATTCCCTGAAGAATACCGCCAAATGGGAATTGGAGGAAGTAGCAAATACGACTACTTGTCAAATTACAGTTCAGGTGAATTAATGCGTCAAACTTCTTTGAAAATGGATCAATTGGAACAACGCATACTAGGACAAAGTTTGTCGCTTCGAGAATTACAACAATTAGCTAAAGACAAAGAACGCATGCTAAGCTGTATTCCTGCAATTCAACCAGTCAACAACAAAGATTTAAAAAAATTGATTTCTGGATTTGGGTGGCGTGTCGATCCAATTTATAAGACTAGTCGTATGCACACAGGAGTGGACTTCAGTGCGAATATTGGAACAGATGTTTATGCTACAGGTGATGGTGTTGTAGAAGTCGTTGAAAGTGATACTTGGGGTTATGGAAAGAGTATTGTTATCAACCACGGATTTGGATACAAAACGAGATATGCCCATTTGAGTGCTTTCAAGGTGAAAGTTGGTAAGAAAGTAAAACGCGGAGAATTAATCGGATTGGTTGGAAATACTGGAAAAAGTACTGGTCCACACTTGCACTATGAAGTTGAACTTAACGGAAAAAAAATCAACCCTATTAATTTCTTTCATTCGGATTTAACACCTGAAGAGTACGAGAAATTAATTGAGTTGAGTAAACAATCTTACAAATCATTTGATTAAACATGACATTAAACATCTTACTTCTCATCATTATTATCACAGTAATTATTTCAATCACTGCATTCAACAACCGTGATAAAATGTATCAAATGATGTTGATTCCTGCTCGCATGGATTCACCCAATGAGAAATACCGTTTTTTATCACACATGTTCATTCATGCTGATTTTGGTCACTTGATATTCAACATGCTTTCTTTGTATTTCTTGGGAAGTATCATGTTAGACACTTTCGGAGGAGTTTTCATGGATGGAAGTGGAAATATTATGGAAATTCAAGATGGTTGGATTCAGAAATATGGTTATTTCGGTGGACAAGCATTGTTTCTCTTGCTATACATCGCTGGAGGATTGACGGCAACAATTATTCCATATAAGCGCAACAAGAACAATCCGAACTATATGTCGCTCGGAGCATCTGGAGCTGTTTCTGCGGTGATTTTTGCTGCAATCATTTGGAATCCAACAATGCGTTTAAATATCATGTTTATTCCCATTGGAATTCCAGCATATATTTTTGGACCGCTTTACATTGCATATGAAATCTACATGGATAAGCGAGGAAACACAGGAATTGCGCATGATGCACATTTAGGAGGTGCAATTTTTGGTATTTTATTCGTTTTATTTCTTAATATTGAAGCAGGAAAACGATTTATAGAACAATTATTTTAATATGCTGTACGTCAACAACAATGAACATATCGTCCCGGCAGATCAGTTCTCGATCTACGCAGGAAGTCGTGCTTATTTGTATGGTGACGGAGTTTTTGAAAGCATCCGCATTCGCAATGGTGTTCCAATCAATTTGGAAAATCATGTAAAACGCATGATTGAGGGAGCCAAGGCAATTAAAATTAAAATTCCTTCATATTTCACTTCTGAATTTTTTGATGTCCGAATTCGCGATTTATGTAAGAAATCTGGAATTCAAGAAGGAGGTTTTTGTCGTTTGTCAATCGACCGAACGAGTGGTGGAAAATTCAGACCAGAAGCCAACGATGCACAATTCTTCATTGAAGTAAAACCACTCGATTCTAATGAATTTGTACTCAATACAAAAGGTGTTGAGTTAGATATTTACACAGATATCAAGAAACAACGGAATATGTTAGCCAACTTCAAAGTGAAAAATTGTATGCTGTCAATTATGGCCGCAATTAAAGCACAAGAATCTGGGTTGGATGACTTGTTGATTAGTAATGATCGTGGTGGGATCTTAGAAGCATCGGGTAGCAATATGTTTGTTGTTTCAAACGGTGTATTGTACACTCCAGGATTGGAAGAAGGTTGTTTGGCTGGAACAATGCGTATGCAAGTCATCAACTTGGCTATACGCAATAATATTCGCGTTTATGAATCGCCTATCTTACCGCAAAACCTGTTGGTTGCAGATGAAATTTTCTTGACAAATGCCATTTCGGGAATCATTTGGGTAAGCGGTTACAGAACAAAACGCTATTTCAACAATACGGCAAAGAAAATCATTCACCTCTTGAATGACCATTGGGAAGAAGATTTGAAAAATAGATTGTTGTAATAAAATATCACCAACTCACTGCATGATTAGCAATGAAATAAAAGTCCAAAATTAGAACTGCTGCTAATACACCTAGGTTTTGATAAATTGATTTGTCTTTTCCAATAAAAAATAATCCTAGCCAAATATGAAGCAGTTTAAATGCTTCAAAGTTTCCTGTATTTGATGAATACAACAAGACATAAATTACGAAAAAGTAAGTTAACATCGAAATAGACTTAACTTTTGAAGAAAACTCAATTGGTAAAAAATTGATTAAACCTGCAAAAATGAAGGTGAACAAAAAATTCAGTGCAATACTGTAAGGCAGAACAAAGTGAAAAAAATAATTGAAAAAATTCAACATTAGTAAAAATGCTGAAAGCGCTAAACATTTCAACAAAAAAACACTCGTATTTTTATTGAAGAGGGTTAAAGTGTTATTCATAGCTAATTATATTTATTAAGTATTATTAAAATATTTCTGCATAAATTTTTATCAAATAAAAATCATCTAATGAATTATTTCTGATACAGATAGTATTTTCGCTACTTCCAACAGAAAAAGGAAACAAAATTTCAAATGAAAGTTCTGTAAATTCATTTCTTTTGATGATGTCAGACTCCAACAATGAAGACGTACAACTACAGGAGTTCTCTATTTTATATATTTTCAAATCTTTAAAACCTCTATTATAAATCTTTATCTTCTTTTTAAATTTAGATCCCTTTGGTATTTTCCCTAGCCTAATTATCTTATCCTCAGAAAAAATAACAGGATCCTTTGTACATGATACAAATATAAACATCAAAACAATCAACACAAAAAAATTTCTCATGAACTCCATTGCACTTGCATAATATTACTATTAAGAATCCATCCGAATCATGCAATTTCCTGAACAACTATATCTCCACAACGTCCCACAACCTCTTCCACCACCACAACCAGATTTTGCGACACATTTAGAACGATTTCTTCCAGTCTCTCCAACTCCACACCAATCCGATTCCGTAGAACATTCACAACTTACACTGAGACCTGTACTCTCACTAATTGATTTGTTCAATTTTAAATCATTGAATGTACAAAATATTTCATACGCTGTTTGTTCATCAAATAATTTTTGAATCTCCAATTCAAATTCTTTTAATTCAACAGGGTATGATTGAAAAAAATTTGCATTCAAAATCTCATTTATACATATATCAAAAAGTTGATACTGTTCTTTAGACCACTTTCCATTCTCCTTTATTTGTAATAACCGATACTTCCATACTTCTGCAGATTCCTCAGGAGTAAAAGCATTAAAAATTACTTTTGCTTCTTGAACAGAACTAGCATTTTTTATTTTTTCATAATTCATTTTTACAACTGAAGTCGAAGATTTAAAATTACATACTTCATATATTTTCTTGTCAGCCTCAAATCGCTTTCCTAAAAATTTCTCACAACCAAGTAATGTTGTCGCAAGGCATACTAATAACAATACAAAAAATTTCATTTGAATCATTTTATTAGATTAATTAATCTTACACTTACAAAAATTCCTAATATAAAAAAATTTGCTAGGTCAATATTAATTGGTTTATTTCGTTTTTTTTATACAAAAAATAATATTTTTTATAAGTTTACCTATAAAACAAATACCAAGCTTTTCATAGTTTTGTTAATAACTAAGCCTGTTTTATGATAATCGAAAGCAAAAACTTAAGAAAACTTCGCTATAACAAAAAATTAACACAGCAAGAAATTGCAGATTTATTAAATATTAGCCAGCCTACTTACTGTTCTTGGGAAACTAAAGACTCTGATATTAAACTTGAGAATGTTATACAATTAACAAAGATTTTTGATGTGAAAATTGAAGAACTAATTCCAAATAATTGTAATCTTGAAACTAAACACATCAACAACCTATTGGTTAATAATGATATAGAAAAAAATAAGGATGATATTTATACTGAACTGATTCTCTCATTAAAAGAACAAATAAAACTGTTACAAGAAATAATAATGATACTTCAAAAACATAAAGAAAATAATTAACAGCTATATCTTTTTAATCTATCTTTTTAAAATCTCCAATTCTTCGCTTGGTTTCAATTTTGCTTCACGTCGCCGAATGATCAAACGCAATGAGGAGTTGTTTGTAAAATAGTTCCACACCCAGTTGATAAACACAATCCATTTGTTTTTCAGTCCAAAAATTGATCTCAAGTGCACAAACATCCATGTGAACCATGCAAGGAAACCACCAAAACGTTTATGTGGAAGTTCAACAACTGCTTTGTTTTTTCCTACAGTTGCCATTGAACCCAAATTCTTATATTTAAATGGTTTCATTGGTTCATTTTTCAAGATTGCTATGAAATTCTTCGCCAAATTGCGTGCTTGTTGAATTGCTGGTTGCGCCATTTGTGGATGTCCTTTGGGATATTCAGGAGATGACATACAACCAATATCACCAATTGCATAAATATTTTCGTAACCTAATACTTGATTATAAGCTCCAACTTTCAAACGATTTCCTGGTAGAACCTCCGCATTTGACAATCCATCAATCAGATTTCCTTTAATTCCAGCAGACCAAATCAAGGTTTTTGTATTGATAAACTCGTCACTTCCTCTGATTGTAACCTTATTTCCATCATAATCCGCAACATAGGTTGATAAGCGAATTTCTACTCCCAAATCTTTGAGGTATAAATGCGCCTTCTCACTCGATTCTACATGCATTGCCCCCAACACACGCGGTCCACCTTCAACAACGATGATTTTCATTTTTTCAAAATTGAGCTCCGGGAAATCTTTAGGAAGAATTTTTGTTTTCATCTCCGCCAAAGCTCCAGCCAACTCTGTTCCTGTTGGTCCACCACCAGCAATAACAAAGGTCAAATAACTTTCTTGCTCTTCTTCTGGAACGCTCAACGCTTGCTCAAAACGTTCTAAAATTGTATTTCGAAGGTGTAATGATTGCACCAACGATTTCATTGGAAATGCATTTCGTTCAATATTTTCATTCCCAAAATAATTGTTCCCTGCACCTGTTGCGATGACAAGGTAATCGTATTCAACGTCGCCTAATAACGTTTGAATTTTTTGTTCCTCAGGGATTATTTTCGTTACACTAGTCAAACGAAAATGTATGTTTTTTGCCTTCTGAAAGATCTTTCTGAAAGGAAATACGATTGAACTAGATTCTAGTCCACATGTTGCAACTTGATAGAATAAAGGTTGAAACTGAAAAAAGTTGTTGCGATCAATTAAAACAACCTGATAATCTGACTTACTTAAGTCTTGTGCTAATTGCAATCCTCCGAATCCGCCCCCGATAATGACGATTCTTTTTTTGGTGGTTTTGTCTATACGTATCTCCATATCTTATTTCACAATAAATAAGATTTAGCACGGATAGGGTGCAAAGGTAAAAAAACTAACGGATTTACTAAAACTATTAACATCTTTTTACCAAATAAAAGAGGGAAGCTTTTGCCTCCCTCTTTCTCTACTATTTTTTTCAAGTTTTATTTTGAAATAATCTTGAATTCAGTTCTTCTGTTTTCTTGATGTGCAGCTTCTTTTTCCTTGTTTGTCTTCATCTTCGCTATATCAGCATCTGAATGAATTAACTGCTCTTCACCATAACCTTCGTACTGCAACCTGTTAGCTGCAATTCCAGCTTTTACTAGATAGTCAACAACTTCCTTCGCTCTATTTCTAGAAAGTTCTTTATTAGACTCGTCAGAACCACGAGAGTCAGTGTGACCAGAAATCTGAATTTTCAAAGTTGGATTATCATTCATCAACTTAATCAGACGATCCAATTCAGTTTTAGATTCAGGGCGAAGTGAGTATTTTGCTAAGTCGTAGAAGATATTTTTCAAGACAATAACTTCTCCAACTTCAATTTTCTTCATGAAAATCTCTTTGTTGTATTCTTGATAATCTGCACCAGCTGGAATATCGAAGTTTTCAGAATGGAACAAATAACCATCTGATTTCACTGCAATTCCATAATTTTTACCGGCAGGTAGAGACAGTAAGAAACGACCATTAACTGGATCTGATTCAAACTCAGCTAACTTCTCTCCTGTTACGTTATCCATCAATTCAATGGCTGCAAATAACGGCTTCTTAGTCTTGTCATCATAAACTGTTCCTTTCAACAATCCCAATTGACCTCTTCTGTTAGAAACAATCGGTTCGACAGGCTTCTCTGCCATCACAACATCCAATCCAGCTAATAAAATATCTTCTGCATTCAACATTGGTTTTTTCTCATCACCAAGGAATGTAATTTTATACAAGTCCTTTTCTCCCATTCCATCTTCACGGAACGATGTCATGTAACCATAACGACCACTAGCTGTCATTACGAAGAATACATCATCATCTGGG
>DATGOZ010000335.1:0-3090 GCA_035305395.1 Taishania sp.
TTCGTGGAAAGCTATTGCACGTTTTTCGTCTTTTGTAATGATTTTGTTTTTCTTTTCCAAACCTCCAATGATACGGTCAACAGCATCTAAGAAATCCTGTTTCTCTACAACCGATTTATCTTTTCTAGCAGCGATTAGAGCAGCTTCGTTACAAATATTTGCAATATCAGCTCCAGAGAATCCAGGAGTTTGTTTTGCTAAAAAGTCGATATCAATTTCATTCGATAATTTCAAAGGCTTCAAATGCACTTGGAAGATTTCCTTACGTTCATTGACGTCAGGCATATCAACATAAATTTGACGATCAAAACGTCCTGCTCGCAGTAATGCTTTATCCAAAATGTCGGCACGGTTTGTAGCGGCAAGGATGATAACTCCAGAGTTTGTTCCGAACCCATCCATTTCAGTTAACAACTGGTTCAACGTGTTTTCACGTTCATCGTTTGAACTAAAACCACCGTTTTTACTTCTAGCGCGACCGATTGCATCAATTTCATCAATGAAGATGATAGAAGGAGATTTTTCCTTTGCCTGTTTGAATAAGTCTCTTACACGTGAAGCACCAACTCCAACGAACATTTCAACGAAGTCAGAACCAGAAAGAGAGAAGAAAGGTACTTTCGCTTCACCAGCAACAGCTTTAGCTAATAAAGTTTTACCGGTTCCTGGAGGTCCTACAAGCAATGCCCCTTTTGGAATTTTCGCTCCTAATTCAGTATATTTTTTCGGATTTTTTAAAAACTCAACAATTTCAACGATTTCCTCTTTTGCCCCTTGTAAACCAGCAACATCCTTAAATGTTACGTTTGTTGTTTTACCGTTTTCGTACACCTGTGCACGAGATTTCCCAATGTTGAAAATCTGACCACCAGGTCCACCGCCGGCTCCACCTGACATTCTGCGCATGATAAACATCCACAAAGCGAAGATGAGAATAATTGGCAATAGGAATCCAAGAATACTTGAAAGGTAATCGTATTCTGTCTCAGATGTGTAAGTAATTTGAGACATTTGATTTTCTTTCAATTTTTGGTTAATCTCTTCGATTTTATTTTCAAAGTTACCATTATCCGTAATGTTCAATTCTAAATCGTATGTACCGGAAGTTCGACCTTTTTCAAGGTTTTTAAGCATCTTCTTAACCGACTGAAATTGTTTTTCGTCAGTTGTTTTTAAGAATTTTACTCCATCTTCGTTGACACGAATATCCGCACGAAGTTTATTGATGACGATCGTAACGTTGTCAATGTATCCGTTTTCAGCCAATGTTTCAAATTGGGCAACGGATTTTAAAGGAATTTTACTTACAGCACTGTAGTAAAATTGATATGCGATTAGTGCAATACCTAAGATTGCATAAATCCAATAAATTGAGAATGGATTCTTTTTATTCCCATTTTTATTTTTTTCTAATGCCATGCTTTCAAAATTTAATAAATATCTGGTACACGTGTAATCTTAGCATCAGCCCAAAGGTCTTCAAGATCATAGTATTCACGTTGTTCTCTCCCAAATACGTGCGCTACTACATTCACATAGTCCAATAAAACCCATTGACTTCCGTTTTTACCTTCCACGTGCCATGGCCTTTCTTGAATAGTATTTCGTGTATAGCGTTGTATTGCTGCGCTAATACCATCAACTTGTGTGCTTGAATCACCACTACAAATGACGAAGAAATCACATACAGCTCCAGAGATTTTTCTTAAATCTAGAATCGTAATGTCTTTCGCCTTATTTTCCTGCATCCCCTCTACGATTGCATCACACAATTTTTGGGAACTAATTTTTGTTTCTTTCTGCATTAATTTTTATACTCTATTACAAATCTAATGCTATTTTTAAAATTCCCTGCCAAATTCAGTCATAGAAATACAATTATGACAAAATAGGGAAATTCATTCGCATTTCTGTTCGGATTTCATCGTATCAATTTTACTGCCATCATTTGAAAAAGACTAAAAATGTGCTTAGAACGGAAATATTGGCAGATGTTGGTTTGAACTTATTTTATACGGTTGACTAATTGGCAGTCATTTCAAGAGTTTTTACGAAATTATAGAATATTCATTGTGAATTTGAAAATATTCAATTTATCGATATTGTTTTCTAAATTGTATTTAATTTGTTGATATACTAAATTGTTGATTCTTTTTTGATCGTGTGAAGATGTTACAAACAATTTTGACACACATATGAATAATAGCGAATTTTTCCTTCGTAAAAGTAATGGGTAGCTCTAAATGCAAGAGTATTCATAGTTTGGTCCCCTGTATTTATTGCAGGGGATTTTTTCTTCTGTTAGAATAACTGGTTGATTTCATTTCGAATATTAACTTTACAACACAGAAAATTAAGATGAATCAAATAGGAGGGAAGTGTATTTTTTTAGATGTTGTTGATTCGACAAACAACTATCTGTCAGAGTTGGCTCGACAACAAAATGTTACCCATGGGACAGTTGTTGTGGCAAATGAACAAACCAATGGAAGAGGTCAGCGCGGTACAACTTGGAATACGCAACCAGGAATGAATTTGATTTTTTCTTGTTATCTCGAATTTTCTAGTTTGCCTATTGAAAAACAACATGCAATTCACCACATGACTGCGTGTGCAGTTAATAATTTGACAAAAAGACTTGGTGTAGAATCGAAGATTAAATGGCCCAATGATATTTTGACTGAGACAGGGAAATTGGCGGGGATTCTTATTGAAAATTCACTTGTAAATACGTCGATTAAACACACTGTTATTGGTGTGGGGTTGAATGTTAATCAAACAGCATTTGGTGAATTGAGAGCGACAAGTTTGAAGTGTGAAACAGGGATTTTTCATACGATTCAAGAAGTTGCTTTCATGTTGATTGAAGAAATGAATCGCTATTTTGAGTTGTTGGAAGGACAACAATATGGTTTGTTGAATGACTTATATCACCAACATTTATGGAGACGAGGAGAATTCATAGAATTTATTCATAACACTGTTTTCAAACGCGGTATATTGGTTGGAACTGATGAACGAGGATTGTTGGTTGTTGAGGTTGAAGGAAAGCATGAAATCTTTGATTTGAAAGAAATTCAGTTTCAGTAT
>DATGOZ010000336.1:0-4107 GCA_035305395.1 Taishania sp.
AATTGCACCCAGATCCATGGAATGATATCGAAAACAAATACACAGTTGGTTCTAAGCACAATGCTAAAGTTCGCAACTTCACAAACTTCGGTGTATTCGTTGAATTAGAAGAAGGAGTTGACGGATTGATCCACATCTCTGACTTATCATGGCAAAAGAAAATCAAGCACCCATCTGAATTCTGCAAAGTAGGAGACGAGATGGAAGTGGTTGTATTGGAAATCGATCGTGAAAACAGAAGAATTTCTTTAGGACACAAACAATTGGAAGAAAATCCATGGGATGTGTTTGAAACAATCTTCGGAGAAGGTTCTGTTCACCAAGGAACAATCATCGATACAAAAGATAAGTCTGGTATCGTTGCTTTACCTTACGGTGTTGAAGGAATTTGTCCTGTTAAACACTTGAGAAAAGAAGACGGATCTAACGCAAAAGTTGACGAAACTTTAGATTTCAAAGTTATCGAGTTCAACAAAGAAGCGAAGAAAATCGTTCTTTCTCATACACGTATGTTCGAAGAAGGAGAAGACAAGCCAGCAGCTGCTAAAGCAGGTAAAAAAGGTGGAAATTCTTCTGCAGTGAACGCTATCAACCAAAGCAATGAAAAATCTACTTTAGGTGATTTGGATGCATTGGCTGAATTGAAAGAAAAATTGGATAAAGAGAAATAAGATTCTCCCAATAACATAACGAAAGAGGCGTCAGAAATGATGCCTCTTTTTTTTGTGGCACAATTTGAATATATTTGAGTAAATATCAAATCTATGAAACAATCTATTTGCGCAATAATATTCGCAACAACTTCAATAGCTATCAACGCACAAATGAACTATCCTGAAACAAAAAAAGTGAATCACCAAGATAAATACTTCGGTGCAACAATTAGTGACCCATACCGCTGGCTCGAAGATGATAAAGCCGATGACACAAAAGATTGGGTAAAACGTCAAGTAGCATTCTCGTCTGATTATCTAAGTAAAATTCCGTATCGTGAAACAATTCGTAAACAATTAACGGAAATGTGGAACTATGAGAAAATTGGCGCTCCATTCAAAGAAGGTGAATCGCAGTATTTCTACAAAAATGATGGTCTTCAAGCACAATCTATTTTGTACAAAGATCTTGGAAATGGAAAGTCTGAAGTGTTTTTGGATCCTAATAAGTTCTCCGAAAAAGGAACAACTTCGTTGAGTACCTTGTCTTTTTCAAAAAGTGGAAATCTTGTAGCTTACGCAATTTCTGAAGGAGGAAGTGACTGGAACAAAATTATCATCCTTGATACGAAAACGAAAAGTCAAATTGATGATACAATCAAAGATGTGAAGTTCTCCGGAATTGCTTGGAAAGGAGAAGAAGGATTCTTTTATTCAAGCTATGACAAACCAACAGGAAGTGAACTTTCTGCAAAGACAGATGTCCATAAGATTTACTTTCACAAATTGGGAACAAAACAAAAAGACGATCAACTAATTATCGGTGGAGAAGATTTCAAAAGAAGATACATCTTCGCATCAATTGATGAACATGCTAAATACCTCATCATTTCAGCCTCTAATACAACTTATGGGAATGAATTGTATGTAAAAGATCTATCAAAGAATTCAGCATTTATTCCAATTCAAACTGGATTTGGTGTGAGTACTGGAATTGTAAAAATAGTCGGTGACATGGCTTATGCAATTACAGACGATAATGCGCCAAACAAAAAATTGATTGCTATCGACTTACGTGATCCCTCAAAACGTAAAACAATCATCGAAGAAACTGAACATGCATTGAATGTAACAAGTGGAGCAGGATATTTATTTGCCAACTACATGATAAACGCAAATTCAGCTATTAAACAATATGATTTTGAAGGGAAATTAATTCGCGAAGTGAAATTACCAGGACTTGGAACAATCAGTGGATTTGGAGGAAAAACAAAGGACAAAGAATTGTATTATTCCTTTACAAATTATATCACTCCAGGAAGTATTTTTAAATTCAATCCTGAATCGGGTGAATCAACAATCTACTTTCAACCGAAAATCAACTTCAATCCTGCAGATTATGTGACAGAACAAGTTTTTTACAAATCAAAAGATGGAACAAAAATTCCGATGACGATTAGCTACAAAAAAGGATTAAAATTGGATGGTAAAAATCCAACTATCTTGTATTCCTACGGAGGTTTTAATATCAGTTTGACACCTTCATTTTCAGTTGTAAATGCCATTTGGATGGAAAATGGTGGAATCTATGCTGTTCCCAACATCCGAGGTGGTGGTGAATACGGCAAAAGATGGCATGATGCGGGTACAAAATTGAAGAAGAAAAATGTGTTTGAAGATTTCATCGCTGCAGGTGAATTCTTGAAAGAAAAAGGTTATACATCTACTGAATATTTGGCAATTTCTGGTCGCTCAAATGGTGGTTTACTAGTTGGAGCAACAATGACGATGAAACCAGATTTTTGTCGTGTAGCATTTCCAGGAGTTGGCGTATTAGACATGTTGCGCTACCACACTTTTACTGCCGGTGCAGGGTGGGCTTACGATTATGGCACCTCTGAACAAAGTAAAGAAATGTTTGATTATTTGCGTTCATATTCTCCTGTTCACAATGTCAAACAAGGGACTGCTTATCCATCTACGATGATTATCACAAGCGATCACGATGATCGTGTTGTTCCTGCTCATTCTTTTAAATTCGGAGCTGAGTTGCAAGAAAAACAAAGTGGTACAAACCCAATTTTAATTCGCATTGAAATGAATGCTGGTCACGGAGCTGGTCGTTCAACAGAACAAATCATTGGAGAGAATGCTGATTTAATCAGTTTTGCTTTATATGAAATGGGAATTAAGCAACTTAAATAATCTAACATAAAACAAAATCACATGAGTACAACATTTAAACACGAAGATAACGGAATCGAAGGAAGATTGAATTTGCAACCGAAAAAGGAATCAAGATCTACCCTACTTGTCCGTTTGTCGTTAAGATGTTTTCCAGAAAACCAGAATTAAAGGATTTGTTGGATGAAGGGTACGAAATGAAATAAAAAAGGGAAGCTTAAACTTCCCTTTTCTAAACTTATATCGTCTGATCTTTCTTCTTGACCATAGTCAAAATCGTTGCAATTCCAACCAATGGTTCATCTGTATCATCTAACATCTCAACCAACCACTTCACAACTCCACGTTGTATCATTGATTTTGGATCGTCTTCGTTTGGAGTTACGTCATTGCTAACTTTTTCCTTACATGTAAAACGAATATGAATCTTTGCTCCCGCATAAACAGGTTTTGTAAAGCGCAATTCATCAATACCGTAGTTCAATAACACTGGATTGATTTCATAGCTATCAACAAACAAACCTGCAGAAATAGACATAATCAAGTATCCGTGTGCAACTTGCTCGTCGAACATGGTTCCAGCAAAGTTAGTTTCGCGCTTGTGCGCATAGAAATTATCACCACTCAACGCAGCGAAAGCATCTATATCTTCTGGCGTAATCAAACGACTTTCTGTAATTAATTGATCACCTACTTCTAATTCTTCGTAGTATTTCTTAAATGGATGCACTGGAATCTGTCTTCCCTCCGCACCTTGCTGATACACTTGCGTAATCTCTGTAATTGTTGATGGGTGACCTTGGATAGCTGTACGCTGTAAGTAGTGCATTACACCGCGCTTTCCACCCATTTCTTCACCGCCTCCTGCACGACCTGGTCCACCGTGAACCAACATAGGCATTGGAGAACCGTGACCTGTACTTTCTTTCGCACAACGCTCATTCAACACCAAAATACGTCCGTGCATACACGCAGCACCTACCACATACTCACGCGCTTCTTTGTCGCAAGGAGTAACAATTGAAGAAACCAAAGATCCTTTACCCATTTTTGCCAATTCAATCGCATCATCCAAATCTTTGTAAGGCATGATAGTTGAAACTGGTCCAAATGCTTCAATGTTGTGAACATCTGTATTTTTGAATGGATCATCATTTCTAAATAAGATTGGCGAGAAGAAAGAACCTTTTTCTTTATCTGCACCAACGATGTTGAAATTATCTAAATCACCGAAAACGATGTTTTGAGTTTTTGCCAATGCTTCAACACT
>DATGOZ010000337.1:0-4460 GCA_035305395.1 Taishania sp.
TCACACTGACTCAATAACTGATTGATTTCATTTGCTATATTAGCTGCGCCGTTCAACCTAACTTCATCGACTGTAAAATTACGAATATTTAGTCGATTCATCATTGAAATTTCTTCGTCTTCTACATCGCGAACTCCAACAAAAATTAGGTCCTCTGGCTTAACTTTTTGACCTTCAAATCCAATTGCTTTTAGCTTTTCCCACAATTGAACTGTTTCGTTTGGAACATCATTTCTTTTTGATGATAAATTATCATCGTTTAATGCAGTCGACAAAGGCATTCCGTGCATGTTTCCGGAAGGAGTGGTGTAGGGGGTATGCAAATCTCCATGTGCATCTACCCATATAACGCCCAAACGTTTGTCTGGATAAGCAGCTTTTAATCCTGCAATTGTTCCACCTGCAGAAGCGTGATCACCAGCCAATACCAATGGAAAAGTATTTTCATTGATTGCAGTTACTACTTCTGCTGCAACGTTTTTATAAACTTCGATTAAGCCTTCAATTCGTTTTGCAAATTGGTGTTTTACAGGCTTATTTAATAAGTGATTAGCAGTAGGTACTTCAACTATAGGGTAATCTCCAAATAACGAATTTTCATTTTTCCATGCAACAACTTTCAGTGATTCTGGACCAAGAGATGCCCCTCGAGTTCCTGCTGCAATTTCAGACCGGTTAATTATAAATTTTATATTTTCCATAAAAATATGTTCGTTTTCGTTTTGTCGCGTTGAGCAACAAGTAGAAAGTTCCTATGAGTAAGAAGCTAATTCAACTTCAAATATAATGGTTTTTCTAGACTTGGTGAAGCGTGAAAATAGGTGAAATATCCACAATTAGACTTTATTTTGTTAGTCTTTGTATTCATTTCGAGTCAAACGATCGATAACTTCTTGCAGGTTTTGAGCTTTTTTAGCGTCTCTTGTGTCTTTAGCTGTTTTGGTAAAATATTTGTGCTGTCTCAGGAAGTTAACTTGAATTTCATCCCATTTTCTATCAGAATCCAATTTACCGTGTTCACGAAGTTCTCTTCTCAAACGATCTGCAATTTCGTGGAAATCATCGCGACCTAAATAGTCTAAGTCAGCATCACAAATAATTTCTTCTAATAAGTTTTTAGGATGATGTGGAACAGAAGTAACGAAAATTAATTCCTTGATAATCTCAATATGTTCGTTGGTATAACCATATTTTGGAAGAATTTCAGATGCTAAACGTGCACCAACGGGTTCATTTTTTTCATATTGTTCAACAAATCCAGCATCGTGGTAAGAAGCGGCTGTTTTCAATAGGAACAAACCTTCATCGGTTACGTTTTCACTTAAGGCAAGTCGTTCAACTGCTTGGACAACATCTTTTGTGTGATCAATACTGTGGTAATGTAATTTTTCTGAAAGTTCTTTCTCCAATTTTTTTAAGATAAAACGTTCTGCTTTGTAGTAATTGATCGAACTGTAATGGTGTAAGTTGACAATCTTATGAAAACGTTCATTGGGATAAATGCCTTCACCGTTTACAGATAATTCAGGTTTGATTCGCTCAACTTGGAACATCTGGATTTTTCCTTCTCCTTTGGCTGAAACTTGGCCTTTGTATGTACACTCAAAGTATGGTTCGATGTGCAAGTAAGTATTGTAGGTAATTGTAACTTTATCAGGCTCACCTAACATTTCCATACGTTGTGCGTAGTTTACAGTTGATCCCCATACGTCGTAAGCCAAACGTTTTGTCCCAATTACTCCTGCTGTAACTTCTCCTGTGTTGATTCCCAATCTCAAACGCCAAAGCTGTTCTTCCTTTCCTGCATTTTCTGCTTGATATTCTTTCATATAGTGCTGAATTTGGAGTGCAGCCAAACAGATATCAATAGGGTTAGTATTATTGCGGACAGGGACACCTCCCGCTGCCATGTATGCGTCACCAATGGTTTTGATTCGCTCTAAATTGTTGTTGAAGATTATCTCATCAAATTTTCTGAAAAATATATCCAATTTTTTAACAAGGTCACCAGGTTTCATTGTGTCTGCAATCTTGGTGAATCCAACGAAATCAGTAAACATCACTGAAACAACTTTGAAAGCACGTGCACTGGCTTCTCCTTTTTCAAGTAACTCGTCAGCCATGCTGTCAGGGATAACGTTGCGCAACAAGCGTTCAGATTTTTCTTTCTCGATAGCGAGCTGCTTACTTTGTTTTTCGAGCTTTTCTTTTTGTTTTTCAATTTTGATATTTTGAGCACGTATTTCAGCGGTTCTTTCAGCGATTTTCATTTCCAAACGTACTTGCTCACGACGTTCAGAATCGATACGTTTTCTAATGGTATAACGTATAATTAGCAATAAGATAATAGCGATGATAGACCAGAACCACCAAGTTTTCCAAAAGGGTGGTGTAATCGTAATTTTGATTGTTTTTGGGGAAGAAGTCCAATTTCCAAATCCAATTCGAGCATAGATTTTTAGAGTATATTCTCCTGGAGGAAGTGAGTTGAATCGCAATTCGTTGTTGCTTCCAATTTCAATTTCTTCATCGGTATCTCCTTCTAATCTGTATTTGTAATTGATGAGTTCTGAATTTGCAATATCGTTGGTTTGATATTTGATTGCAAAACTGCGTTGACGATAATTGAGCTTTAATTCATCAATCTGAGAGAATGAGGTTGAAATAGGGGAGTTTTTTGTTGAAGCATCCACCCATTGATTTTCAATTTTTAGTTTTGTAAGAATGACTTTAACATCATGGTTGAATTTATTCAAAGCATCTGGATCGAAGAAAACCATTCCAGCAATTCCTCCAAAATACAATTTTCCGCTACTGCTAAACAATCCAGCACCCATGTTGAATTCGTTGCTCAATAACCCATGGATTTCAGAAAAGTTTTTAGTTTCCTTGGTATGGATATTGAATCGCGATAAACCTTTATTTGTACTTAACCACAAGTTATTCTGATTGTCCTTCACAATGGCATAAATCACATTGTTGGGTAAACCATTTTTTCGTGTAAAAATTTCAGCTTTTTTAA
Organism: Taishania sp.; assembly: GCA_035305395.1. GTDB lineage: Bacteria > Bacteroidota > Bacteroidia > Flavobacteriales_D > Crocinitomicaceae > Taishania. Next base: position 3,023 of record DATGOZ010000337.1, read on the forward strand.
GTTTTTCATTCCAAACTACCAAACCGTCACCGCTTGTTCCAATGTAAAAATCTCCATTTTCTAATTCGGCCATGCATGTGATGTACGTGTTTAGGTTTTGGGTTAAATAGCGGTTGTATGCATATGGAACAATTTTTAGTCCATCATTGTTCGTTAAAACGGACAAACCACCAGAGGATGTTGCTAAGAAAATGCGATTTTTCGAATCTTTAAAGGCATAACGACAGATGCCAGGAAGTATGGTTTCGTTCTTTTTCTTGGGATTGTGAACAAATTCTCGGACCGATTTTGTGTTGTAATCAATTAAAAGTGCACCAGATTTTGTTGCGATGATGTAGCTATTTTCTTTGTACGGAATAATTTTATAAGCACGTTTATGAGCTTCAAAGATTTCAGCTCCCATGAAAGCGATTTTGGTGAATTTGTAAGTGTCTTTTTTGTCGATTTTCAATTCGTAGATTCCATCCAAACAAGCTGTCAGAATCAAGTTTTCGCTGATAATGTGCATATCCATCACAGCTGCTTCTTCGTTTCTCAATGAGTTGTTATCTGTTCGAGTGAAATGATAAAACTCACGTTTGATTTTGTCAAAACGAGAAATGCCTAAATCCGTTCCTACGTAGATTTGAGGTAATTTTGGGTCTTCTTTGATGCTCCAAACACTAGGTGAGGGGAGTCCATGTTTGACATTTCCACTGACGGATACCCCTTGAAAACCTTGATTTGTTGGGTTAAACCCTGAAATTCCACGTGCAGTACCTAACCAAATTGTGTTGTTTAAATCTTCGTATATCGTATTGATGTTGTTGTAAAGTAATGCATTACGTTGGAAAACATCCTCTGTTGAATTGATGATATTTCCATCAGGGAAAATTGTAAATAATCCTTTATTGATTGTAGCAATGTACCAGTGATTGTCTTTCGAATGAAGCATCCCACTGACATTGAGTAACCCTACTTTTTGATCTAACTTCTCAAAGTTGGGTTCTGTTTTAAATGTGTTGACAAGTAATTTGTAAATCCCTTGATTTGTACCAATTTGCAATTCATTTGGTTTGTTTTGGTACAAGGTATTGACAACAACTTCATTGGTACTTTTCCTGTCGAAAGTAACACGTTTTAACTGTCCAGTCTTTGGATTGTATGCTTCGAGCGGTCTATCGTCGGAATTGACAAAAATGACACCCTCTTCGGAAATAAAAACGTGTTTTGTCTTACGTGAAGGAAAAATTGATGTTTTTGAATTGAATACCTTTTTAGAGATATCAAAAGTCCAAATACCATGACGAGAAGTTGCTATCCAAATTGTATTTGAAGCCTGGTCGATACTGATATTTTCAATACTGAATTGTTCAATGTCCTCTGGGGTATACGTTTTGAAAGCGTCGGTTTTGAAGTTTCTGAATATTAAACCATTGTTACTTGCGATCCATAGACT
>DATGOZ010000338.1:0-3167 GCA_035305395.1 Taishania sp.
TATTATTTCAATTTTTTTCAAAAAAAATAAAATTGATTTAATATTAATGTTTTATCTTTTTCGATACCGGTGTGTTTGTCAACAACCGCTATAAAAAAGCGGTGGGAGCGGGATTCGAACCCGCGGCACAGTTACCCGTGCGTCAGTTTAGCAAACTGGTGGTTTCAGCCTCTCACCCATCCCACCCGGTGTTCAAAGAACGGACGGCAAAAATAGTAATAACATTGATATCTACAAGCGTTTTTTAAAAAAAATATTTTAATTTTTATATTTGTCATTGAAAATGAAAGCAAAAAAATGTGTCATGGTTGATCTGGGAAATACCGCAACGAAGTTGGGATATTTCGAAGATGGAAACCTCGTAAAGATGGAAGTGGTTGATTGGAATGAGCTGATTTCCAATAAATACTTAGTAGGGCAGGTGGGAATGGTTACATCGGTTGTGTCAACTGAAATGACAAGCCAATTGCTGCAAACATACCCCAATTTTATACTGTTTGATTCGGAAAAAAAAATGCCAGTCAAACTAGATTATCATACGCCAAACTCGCTAGGAAAGGATCGAATTTGTAACGCAGTTGGTGCTTGGGCTGTAAATCCAAATGCTAATTCACTAGTTATAGACGTGGGGACGTGTATCAAATATGACTTTGTTTCCAGCGAAAACACCTACCAAGGAGGAGCAATCAGTCCGGGAATTCGCTTGCGTTATCGCGCATTAAATGATTATACAGCTAATTTGCCTTTGTTGACAGATGTTACTCCTGCAAATCTCATCGGCAAATCAACGCACGAAGCAATTCATTCGGGAGTAATAAATGGAATGCAGGCAGAAATGAATCAAATAATCAAACAATACGAAGATATTTATGATTCATTAACTATTTTTGTGACAGGCGGAGATATGAATTGTTTTGAATTAGTCGCAAAAAATAACATCTTTGCAAACAAAAATTTAACTCTTGAAGGGTTGTACCAAATTTACGTATTCAATGTTGAATAAACTTTTATTGCTTTTACTGACAATTGTTTCTTATGAAACGTACGCTCAATCGAATTTTCCATTGACTCGTTATGGCTTGGGAGACCGTGTTAATTCGAATAGTCCCGCGCTAATTGGTTTGGGAAATAATTTCGCAGCTTATACTTCTCCTTCTGTTTTGAATACAAGCAATCCAGCAAGTTATTCATTCTTGAGATACCAATTCCCAATTTTTGCATTGGGCGTTAATACTCGTTTGTCGTTTAACGAGTCTGGAGGGGTGAAAGAAACAAATTCTGCTACAAACTTCTCTGAAATGGCATTTGGCTTGTCTTTCGGGAAGCGTTTTGGAATGGCTTTCGGATTAAAACCTTTTCAACAAAAAAACTATTCAATTGTCGAAAAACAATTGTTCGAAGGTGATACGTTGAAGTACCAATATGAAGGAAAAGGCGGGATCAACAAAGCATTCATCGGACTCTCTGTAAATATCTTGAATTACGATTCACTTCGTTGGTCAGTAGGAGGAAATGTTGGTGCTGTATTTGGAACACTAACTGATACTAGAAAAAGCTCGCTATTAACGACAACAACAAATGCAGGTGGGATTGATATGGTGAGCCAACAATTGAAGTCATTTCAGTACGATTTAGGAACGATCTTAACGTATCGTTTCAAAAAAGACCATACGTTGACAGTGGGAGCAACTTACGAACCAATGCAAAATTTGAATGCGGTATATAACCGTGATTTGGCGTTAACTTTAATTGATGTTGATGATCCGAATAAGTACAGTTATCTCGATCGTTCGGGAGATTTGAAAGGTAAAATTGCTTATGCTTCTACGTTGAACGTAGGCTTGAGTTATGCTAAAATTATTGAAACTGCGCGCAAGGATGGAAATAAACGCAACTCTCAATTGTATGCAACTGTAAGTTATACAATGACAGATTGGTCTAAATACAAAGAAGATTACGGCGATACAGTTTTCACTTATAGTAATTTGAATAATACACAAGGTTTCTCTGTGGGACTTCAATACATTCCTGAGGTTACAACGTTTGGTAACATCATGCCGAAGTTATTTGATCGTATGCATTATCGTATTGGTTTTCATTCAAGAACGCTTCCTTACATGTATTCAAATGGAGCTCAAATGAACGAAATTGCAGGTTCTTTTGGATTTGGAATTCCAATTGTGGTTGACAAGCGTTTGGATTCTTCAATCCAGTTAGGGTTCTCTGCAGGAAAGCGTGGGATAAACGATAATACAGCATTCAAAGAAACGTTTGTAACATTCAATGTTGGCTTGTTGATTGCACCAGGAGTAAACGACCGATGGTTTATCAAACGTAAATTGGATTAATCACCATGAAACGTAGTTTGTTGGCAATTTATGGGGCTTGTATATGCATGCTGATAAGTTGTACAAATGATTTGGATCAAATTAAACGAATTACGTACGATCCAAAATCTCCAGATGAGGTCTCTCAAAATATCTCGATTTATTTTGCCGATTCAGGTTATGCAAAGCTAACTATTTTTGCTGTGCATGCTGAAACGTATAGCAAACCGCATGTAACGAAGTTAAAGGATAGCTTGAAGGTCGACTTCTTTGATGAGAAGGGAACAATTACTTCAACATTAACAGCGAAATACGGAGAGGTTAATCACGAAACGGGACGTATGTTTGTGAAAGACTCCGTGAAGTTTGTAAATCATGCAGATAAACGAATCATGTACACCGATATTTTATATTGGGATCAATCAGATAGCACAATTTATACCGATCAGAATGTGCGTTTGATTTCTCCAAAAGGAAAAGCTTATGGCTCTAGTTTGAAAGCTAAACAGGATTTTTCAAGCTACAAAATCACAGATCCACGTGGTGCGTATGAATTTGATCAGTAAACCATACGTTTAATTAACCTATTTTTTATTATCTTAAATGGAAATACACCACGAGAAGATGGAATTACAACAACCGCAAGATTTTGCTGAGCAATTTATTAATTTTACGAATCAACCAGTATTTTTAACAGGTAAAGCTGGAACGGGAAAGACTACTTTCCTCAAAAATATTATTGAATCGACACACAAACAAACAGTTATTGTTGCACCAACTGGTATAGCGGCGTTGAACGCTGGTGGGGTGACTATTCACTCGTTTTTTCAACTGCCTTTT
>DATGOZ010000339.1:0-2128 GCA_035305395.1 Taishania sp.
ATACTGCGTAGAACAACATCAGCACAAAAAAAGGTCCTTTTCAATTAAGAAAAGAACCTTTTGTATTTTTCATTTGTTTTAACGCTTATTTCTTGTAGAAAGGAGCTTTAACAACTTTTGCTTTCAATTCTTTATCACGGATTTTGATGAAAATTTCTGAGTCAACAGCAGATAATTCTGTTGGAACATATCCCAATCCAATACCAACTTTCAAGCTAGGAGACATTGTTCCAGAAGTAACTTTTCCGATAACATTTCCTTTACCGTCAGTGATCTCGTAATCGTGACGCGGAATACCTCTGTCGATTAATTCAAACCCAACTAATTTGCGAGCAACACCATTTTCTTTTTGGTTTTGTAAAAACGCACTGTTAACAAAGTCTTTTGTGAATTTCGTTACCCAACCCAATCCAGCTTCGAATGGAGAAGTTGTATCGTCGATGTCGTTTCCGTATAAGCAGAATCCCATTTCCAAACGCAATGTGTCTCTTGCCGCCAAACCAATTGGTTTGATCCCGAAAGGAGCTCCTGCTTCGAAAACTTTGTTCCAAATTTGTTCAACTTCACTGTTTTTGCAGTAGATTTCAAAACCTCCACTACCAGTGTATCCAGTAGCAGAAATAATCACATGTTCGATGCCTGCGAAATCAGCAACTTCGAAACAGTAATAAGGCATTTCAGATAAGTTTACAGATGTCAATGATTGCATTGCTTCTGCTGCTTTTGGTCCTTGAATAGCAAGTAATGAATAATCATCAGAAAGATTGCGCATTTCAGCTCCAATTGCTTCGTTGTATTTGCTAATCCAAGCCCAATCTTTATCGATATTGGATGCGTTAACAACTAACAAATATTTCTCTTCATTAAAACGATAGATGATTAAATCGTCAACAATACCACCTGTTTCGTTTGGCAAATAAGCATATTGCGCTTTACCATCCGTCAACTTAGAAGCATCGTTCGAGACAACTTTTTGAATTAAGTCCAAAGCCTTCGGCCCTGTGATTAAGAATTCACCCATGTGAGATACATCAAAAACCCCAACACCGTTACGTACAGTATCGTGTTCAATGTTTACACCTTCATATTGCACAGGCATGTTAAACCCAGCAAACGGTACCATCTTAGCACCTAATTCAATGTGCTTGTCGTTTAATGTTATGTTTTTCATTTCGGTTAATTATTTCACGGCGAATATAAGCATTCTATTTCATTCAGGAGACAGAGACTTTTCAACCGGTTTTGAACTATTCTTTGTAAATCAGATATTTCTTTCTGATTTTCTTGAATTCTTTCAAGTCATCTTCCCATGATTCGCGAATTTCATCTTCCGAACAATACGAGTTGAGTTGCGTGATTAATTGATCATTTCCTGCTAGTAAATTGAAAAAACGTGGTCGGTCTATCCATTTATCGCCATAAATTGGATGTAAAATATCACGAGCATAGAACAAATAATCGAGTTTTAATTTCTTGAATCGATTGTCGTTTTCGGTTAGATCGACACCATAACACAATTGGTTTTTCAATTTTGGATCCGTAGCTCCTTTTTGTGGAGTAGGAGTAAATGAAAAGCTTTTGTCGGTAAAATCAGGGTGACCGAATAATTCAAATGGATAATTCGTTCCGCGTCCAACGCTAACAATTGTTCCTTCAAAGAAACAAAGACTCGGATATTGAATGATTGCATTGTCGGTGCGCAAATTCGGTGATGGAGGAATTGGAAGTGAGTAATAATCTTTGTGACGGTAATTATCAACTGGAATAACAGTCAAATCGCACTTTATTTTTCCCGATAACCATGCTTCACCGTTTATCATTTGGCCGTACTCCCCAATAGTCATTCCATACAAAACAGGAACTGGATGCATGCTTACAAATGATTCAAACCCATTTTTTTTCACTGGTCCATCAATAATGTGTGCATTTGGATTAGGTCGATCTAGAACAATTACTGGAATTCCTTTTTCAGCAGCTGCTTCCATTACGTAATGAAGTGTTGAAATGTACGTGTAAAATCGCACGCCAACATCTTGTAAATCGAATACAATGACATCCAAACTATCCAATTGAGATGCTTTTGGTTTTTTATTGTCGTTGTACAATGAAATAACATGTAATCCAGTTT
>DATGOZ010000340.1:0-3867 GCA_035305395.1 Taishania sp.
CATTTGGTAAAACGCAAATTTAGTCATTATTCTTATCTAAAAAGGTAAAATAGTAACAAGTTTTACACGTCTTGTTCACAATTACAAAAAAATGGGATCCATTTACGAATCCCATCTCTATAATTTTTCAGACTATTAATCGTCCAACATATTTTTACTTTCGTCCAAATCAGTAGCGCTTTTGATTACAGCTTCTTTCAGGTCGTTCATGTAATCTTCAATTTTTGCCAAAACTTGGTCGTTGCTTGCTCCAATAATTTTTGCAGCTAAGATTCCTGCATTTTTTGCTCCATTCAATGCTACTGTAGCAACAGGAATACCGTTAGGCATTTGCAAAATAGACAAAATACTATCCCAACCATCAATTGAATTTGAAGATTTAATTGGAACTCCAATTACTGGCAAAGCAGTTAAAGCCGCTGTCATACCAGGTAAATGCGCGGCACCTCCCGCTCCTGCAATGATAACATTGATTCCTCTTTTCTTTGCAGAACGAGCGTATTCCACCATTAAATCTGGTGTTCTATGTGCCGAAACAATATTCATTTCGTGTGCAATTCCAAATAATTCTAACATCTCTGCAGCTTCTTGCATAATCGGTAAATCCGACTTGCTTCCCATGATGATACCTACTTTTGCCATCCTTTAAATTTTTTATTAGTTGTTAAATCCGATAGATCGGTTAATACTTTACATCCTTCTAAGTTATCAATTCCCCAGTTATCCAACTCATCATCTGTCCATAATTCTGGAAAAAAGATTCTTTTTTGATATCTTGGCAACATATATTTTTTCCAATCACTACCCCCAGTAGCCTCTCCAGACCCCTTTCCACTCTCGATATAATGTCTTGCTGCATTGAAGTGATGCATCACCCAACGGATATTAACCGTATGGTCATAATGTCTCATTGCATTAACCAATTCCAAATCCATGCGATCTTCTTCTGGTAGAGACAAATACTTCGCCAATAGATTAATCGTATTGTATTCTTTCATGAATGCAATAAACTCATCTTTGTATTTGTTTTCGAAGTTTGTTAACAACGTCGACTTCTCACCTGTTTCATGATTCTTACCTGCAGCTTGCCAATACATGTTCTCTAACGCAAATTCATAAGGCGTATTTCTATCGATTGTTGCACGAACTCGAAAATCAATCAAGTTCAACAAATCTGTAGACGCAAACTCAATTTTTCGGTATTGTGCACTTTGAAATCCACTTGCTGGAGTCAAGGTATCTCTGAATTTCATGTATTGTTCAACCTCCATTCCATGTTGCATGATGCTGAATGAATTAGACAACATATCAAAATATCGACTGATACGACCAAGGTGCATCGAAAACTTTTTTGGGGTGATTTGTTCGCATTTAGATACTTGCTCAATCTCCCACAAAATCATTTTAAATAACAACTCATTGATTTGATGATACATGATAAACACCATCTCATCTGGTTCAGTTGTACGTTGTATTTGTAACCCAAGTAAAGCATCTACTTGAATATAATCCCAATAAGTGATTGGTTTAGCATGCAACAATCCAGATAGAAATACATCTGGCTTTTCGCCCATTGCTAAATACTTTTCGTCAATCAACTTTAAAATTTCCTCTCTACTCAACATTGCCAGTCATTAATTATGAAGTCCCAAAAATAATAGAATGATTTGTTAGTCACTATAAATTAATTCACACAAAAACACCTCTTTCGTTAATATTTAAACAAAAGAGGTGTAAAAGTAATTTTTTAATTTAAATCAGACAGATTGTTAAATAAATAACAATTAAAATCTAAACGTCAATCCTCCAAGCACTTGGAACCCATGAACAGGGGCATTAAACCATCGTTGGTAACGTTGAGCTGCAATGTTATTCAACTGTACAAATACAGATAATCTTCGTGTGTAACGGTATTCCAATCCTAAGTTGAAATCGTAAATTGATTTAAACTTTTTGTATAACTGTAAATCTTGCTCATACACACCTTGACCATTTTGGTAAACAAGTGCTTTTCTTCCTGTTTCCAATTTTACATCAAAGTTGGCATAGAACTTATCAAACAAATTGTAATGAACACGTGTCACCAATTCAAAATTTGGTCTATTCCACGCAAAAGCATTATTTTTCAATTCATAAGAATTGTATTTTGCAATAACATCTACTTTCAACTTTTCAGCCAATTGATAAGCCAATGACCCTTCCAAAGTCAATACTTTTGCTGTATCAAAAATCACATCAAAACGATTTCCTGAAGAATAAACCGTATCATTTGCAAACAATGCTAAGTTTTTCACAAATGAATAACCTCCACCAATATTGAAAGAGATATTCTTTGCCAATGTTCCTTTGAAACCTCCGTAGATATCAATTGCTGTACTTTCGTTCAACATCGAGACATTGGGTCTCAAGAATTCATTAATCATTGTCAACGATTTCAATGTCGTTTGTTTCATTCCACCACGAACTCCAACGTATGGAATAAAGATGTCGTTAAACAACGAATATTTTACCTCTGCAATTGGATAGATGTGGACTTTTGTATTCTGATCTGCGTTGATTGTAAAATCTAATCCAACTGTTGCTTTGAACTTATCACTCCACAAATACGTTTTAAATGTTGGCTTCAAGCGAATGATTGTATTTGGACGTACAATTGCTGTATCAATCGGACTGATAGAATCAGCGGTATTGCCATACAAATACTTGTTGTGCAAAATATCCAAGCCAACTGAATAAATATGCTCTTTCAACTTAAAATCACCCGCACCTGTAATTCCAATAAAATTCTCTCTTGAACGCCAATCTGTTAGCGAGTCAATTTTTGGTCTCAACGTGTTGAAGTGATTATATTGTAATCCTACTTGATAGTTGATGAGCATTGAATCTACCTTTGCATTGCTTTTGTAAGTCACATTGAATCCTGCATCGTTGTAACGCTGTCTCGTGCTATCTCTTCCAAGCGAATCTTTTGGAGCTTGAATTGCATAATAATGTAATCCTTGATTACGGTAATGGATATCGCCCAACAATTGATACTTCTTCTCATTGATTCCGCCATAAAGTCCTAATGAAGTTCGATCGAACGTGTTGCGTTCATATCCTGGAATATTTCCCCAAGAGCTCAAGTGCTTTACATTAGCTCCGTAAATATACTTTCTTGAACGTGTATTATTAAAGTACACTTCACCAAGTGGCATTAATTCTGTACCAATCCCTACCTTCACATACGTTGTGTACAATTGATCCAATTGATCCTTAACTCGAATTGTTGCCGGTTCAATCTCATCTACTTGCGTTGTAGTTTTATATTGCGTACTCAATAACGGATATTCAACAACCTTTTGATGAATAACTGTATCATCAATCACTGGTTTCGATGAAATTCGTTGTGCCTTTTCAATTTGTCTTCGTGTGTTCCCTTGCAAAATGACATCCTGCCCGAATGAAGACAATGCGACTGCTACAAATATGAATGAAATACTAGTTCTCATGATCAATTTTTTCCTCCGTTAATTTCAATTTCTGGTGTTCCACTTGGAACGATTTCTTTCGGTACGCTTTTCAGCTGTAAGATTTCGTTGTAAACAGCTTGCGCCTCTAATTTGATTCCATCCTCTTCATTTGGATAGTGTTCTACAACAGACAAGATTGTTTGCTCTGCTTGAAATAAATCATTCTTCGCGACTTGAATTTGACTTTGAAGAATAAGCGACTTAGCAATCCAGAAATCGTAAGTTGGCTTCATTTTCAACACCTCCTTTGCTGTTGTTTCCGCTTCATTGTATTTCGCTTGTTCGTAATATATTTTTGCTATTGTAAACTTCGATTCAGAAGCAATAGCTTGTGTACTGTTTTTACTTACAAAGG
>DATGOZ010000341.1:0-2778 GCA_035305395.1 Taishania sp.
GGACATTCACTTGCGTCAACAATTCCTAAACGTCCGCTTGTTCCTGCTCCGATGTAAAACAAACGTCCACCGTTTTTCATGCGCTCATAACACGCATTTACGAATGCTTCGATGTGTGGAATCTCCAATTCAACGGCTAAGGCTACTTTTTGGTCCTCACGATTGATGTTGGTCAATAATTCACGTGTAGAAAGTGATTCCAAATTATTGTACAAAGAATCTGCTTCGGTTGTTTTTTTCATTGTTTTGGTTTTTACAGAAAAAAGAAGGGGATTGAAAGAACAATACAAATTAGCAAAGTTATACCAATTCCCATTAACATGCCTTTTCCCAAACCTGTGTATTTCGGGTTGAGAAATAGTATAATTGCGATTAAAATTAATAGAAAGGAGATTAATGCGAGAATCAACAAATGATCCAAGATTGGAAAAAACTTGAAAAGCGAAAAATAGATTAACAAAACGCCGATTACTGCTTCAAATCTCATGCAGTAAAGCTTAGAATAATTGCGCAGCGTAATTACCATCAGCGAGTGACACTTCAACATGATCTTTTAAAATCGTTGTCAAGCGCAATCCGAAGAAATTTGCTTTGATAGGGAAACGTCTATGTTTTCGATCGATTAGAACAACAGTCATTACTTTGTAAACAGGCTGTTCTAGTACTTTCATCAATCCGTATTGCATTGTTTTTCCTGAATTCAATACGTCGTCAACCAAAATGACTGTTTGACCGTTCAAGCGTTCTGGTTCAATTGTCAACTGAATAGGTGTTGACAACGGCGTATCTTTATCTAAAATAATTTCAAACAATTCAACTTTTTGATTGGTATTTGCCTCGATAATTTTTTTCAACTTTTCGGCAAGGATGATACCATTTCCTGTAATTCCTCCAATGTAAACCGTTTCGATTTCAAACGTGTTTTCCATCAATTGAAATGCTAAACGATTAATTTTTTGTTCAATTTGCGTGTGAGATAGAATTACTTGTTTCATCTGAAAATATTTTTGTCAAATATAAGCAAAAGGTAAAATTTAGCGATACATTCTAGATAATGCTTTCATGGAAATTTTGGGTATCTTCGAAACAAATTTGTGAAACTTTAAGTGAATTGTGATGAAATGGTCTGAAAAAACGTGGCAAGAAGCTGATTACATTTACCAAGAAATTATTCAAATGCCTTTTATTACCGAGATGTCGAATGGGACATTAGATGTTGCTAAATTCAAATACTATTTGGAGCAAGATGCACATTATTTGGAGTATTTCGGTCGCTGTTTGGCCTTGATTGGAGCCAAAGCACATACGGTAAGTGATATTTTGAGTTTTATCAAATTTGCGGAAGGAGCTTTGGTTGGTGAAATGGAATTGCACAACTCGTATTTCAAAGAATATGGCATTTCCGACTTAGTACCGATGTCCCCTACTTGTCACCACTACGTACACTACGTGCAAAGCGAAAGTTATATGTCGCAGGTAGAAGTCGGCATGGCAGCTGTTCTGCCTTGTTTTTGGATTTATCAAAAAGTTGGAACGTACTTGTATTCAATTAGCAATACGCCAAACAATCCGTACCAAAAATGGATCGACACCTATGCTAGTCCTGAATTGGAGGAGTTGGTCAATTCGGCAATTGCCATAATTGATGCCGCTGCAGAAAAATGTACACCCGAACAGCAACAGAAAATGACTCAGGCCTTTTTGCATGCCTCACGACTGGAATACATGTTTTGGGATAGCGCCTATCGCTTAGAAAAATGGATTTAGGATTTTAAGATAACAAAGCCATTCGAAAGAGTGGCTTTGTTGTTTTGTAAAAAAAATGCCCCGAAGTTAGTCGAGGCTCTAAATGTTTTCACAACGGAAACTATTTATTTGCGTTGTAATTCATCAGTAAAAATAAAGAACTTGAAAGCAAATCACAACTATCATAAGACAATAGGTTTTCGATGTCGGGTTGTAATTCTAAGCATTAAAGCTACAAAAAATTACGGAGTAGTGTCAGTTTTAACTGTCTCCGTGAGATCGCTACGCTAAGTTGAAAGCAAATCACAACGAAAAGCAAAAGATAGAAACAGAAATAGAGGTTGTAATATCCTCTACCATTTTGCAATTTTATTGGACTCCAAGGTCGGTCAAAGAATGCTTTTCTTTCAAAGTTTCTATCAAATCTATTAAATATATTGATATCAGATGTTTGATTGTGTTTTTAGTAGTTTGGTTCATGTATTAAAATGTTTTACTTTTGTGTTAGCGATTCTACGGATTCGCTGTCCACGGCGCCCAGTGATTTATCATTGGGCTTCCGTCTTTTTATAGAGTAGCTTCAAATTGCTTCCTTTTTTAATCCACACTTCATCAATAACTTGTCCATCTTTTATTCTTGAACGGATATTGTTTATCGCATACCTTTCAGTTATTCCACAATCTTCAATGATAAGGTTGTAATTCATCAGTAAAAATAAAGAACTTGAAAGCAAATCACAACGGATGATGTTACAGAATTAGTTGCAATATTGTTGTAATTCATCAGTAAAAATAAAGAACTTGAAAGCAAATCACAACTCAGAAACGACCATCAAACGGCTTCCGTTCGTTGTAATTCTGAGCAATAAAGCTACAAAAATTGAACTAAGTAAACTTGTTTCATCAATAATAAAATAAGAACGTAAAAAACTTACGTTCTTGTGATTTTATCTTTGATAAAAATTAATAATAGGCGATGAAAAGATCAAGTTTTCTCAAGAGTTTAATTGGAATTTATGGTTTGACATATAT
>DATGOZ010000342.1:0-2125 GCA_035305395.1 Taishania sp.
TCTGAATTGGATCAGTTAGGGATTTTTTTTTTCACCCTCTTGTTTCAACGAACAAAGTTGCATCAATGCAATTTCAACCAATAATCGTTGATTTTTGGATTGTTTATAATCGACGTCTGCCTTTGAAAGTACATTCAGCGCCCTCATCACAGCCATTGACTCAACTTCTTTTGCTTGTTGAATATACTTATTCTCTGCAACCTCACCAACTTCCAACAAGCTGGAAGTACGAACATCTTTACAGACTAACAAGTTGCGATAGTGGCTAGACAAACCAACAATAAAATTATGAGCATCAAACCCTTTTTCAATGATTTCATTGAACAACAACAAACAATTTGGAATATCTTCCTTGTTAGCAAAATCAACCACTCTAAAGTAATAATCGTAATCAAGTACATTTAGATTATCGACTACACTTTGGTAAGTGATATTATTTCCAGCAAAGGTTACAATTTGGTCAAAAATGGACAACGCATCTCTCAATGCTCCATCAGCCTTTTGAGCAATTAGAAACAATGCCTCAGGATCAGCGCTTATCGATTCTTTGACAGCAATAGACGCCAAGTGATCAGCAATATCCTTTACTTTTATTCTATTGAAATCAAAAATCTGGCAACGAGAAAGAATCGTTGGTATGATTTTGTGCTTTTCGGTTGTAGCTAATATAAAAATGGCATGTTTTGGCGGCTCTTCTAATGTTTTCAAAAAGGCATTAAAAGCCGCATTTGACAACATGTGAACCTCGTCAATGATATAAACTTTGTGAGTCCCTATTTGAGGAGCAATTCTAACTTGATCGATCAATGTTCGAATATCTTCAACAGAGTTATTTGAAGCCGCATCAAGTTCATAGACATTTAGTGAAGCACCTTCATTAAACGACTTACAAGAATCGCACACATCACATGCTTCGATTTCTTCAGTGCGATTAAAACAGTTAATTGTTTTTGCTAAAATTCTCGCTGTAGTAGTTTTTCCTACTCCACGTGAACCACAAAACAGAAAAGCTTGAGCAAGCTGATTATTCTTAATTGCATTGCGCAAAGTAGAAGTAACAGACTTCTGTCCCACAACAGTATCAAATGTCTGTGGACGGTATTTTCTTGCGGATACAATAAATTCTTCACTCATCTATACAAAGATAATATGAAATTTTGGTTGAAAATAGATTCTGTTGAAAACTTTCAGAAAGAAAACTAAATGAACGGACTCTTAACGAAATTCAAAACTCAGAATTAAAAAAAAGCCCTTTGACAGGGCTTTTAATAACTTTATTAGAATGGCAAATCATCATCCTCTTGTTCTGTTGTAGCAGTTTCAATTGGTGATGGTGTTGGATTGAATGACATTGCAGATGGTCCTCCTTGTGGCATAGCATTACCTTGCCCAACTTTTTCAACTCTCCATGCATCTAAAGTGTTGAAATATTTAACTTCTCCTTGTGGACTCACCCATTCTCTACCACGCAAGTTAAATGAAACCTCAACAGTATCGTTTACAGCTACTGCATCAATCATTGAACATTTATCTTGTGTCAATTGGAATAAAATATCTTGTGGATACATCGATGATGAATCCGTAACAACAAATTCTCTTTTTGAAAATTTTTCAGATACTTGAATCGTATCCATAATCGCTTTAACAGTTCCTGTTAATTTAAACATAGGTCTTTTAATTTATAATTATCCATTATTAAACGAAAGCAAAGTCATCCAAGCCTCGATTAATTTTTCTTCTTTCAACAATTCTTGTGCACGTTTATGAAGTTCTACTTCTAAAGTTACTGCATCATCTTCATATTTCAAAAATAAATCGCTCAACTCAAGCAATTTATACTCATTTACATCCGTTTCATTTGGTATTTCAGTTATTCCAGCTAATTGACCTAAATCATTTGCAGTCAAAACCTGACTAGCTTTGATATCTTCTGGTAATAGATCAAATCCTACCCCACATGTAGTTATTGGCTTCGTAATTTCGAACATCGAATTTTTGTCAGAGCGACAATACCAATTTCCTCCCATGCGAGAAACTAAATCAATTTTAAGTTGATCAATCTGCCCATTTTCGTCTAACAAATCTTCACGAACATGTATACGCGTAACTTCACAAATAATCAAAT
>DATGOZ010000343.1:0-3763 GCA_035305395.1 Taishania sp.
GCTATTTTTGCTGCTTTTCCAAGTTTATTGAATTCACTTCCAAAATCAGGAGGTTGGTTGAATACCGTAAAAGTTGTTTTAGGTTTGTTTGAATTGGCATTTGCATTTAAATTTTTATCAAATGCAGATATGTCACTGCAATTGCATTTGCTCGAGAGAGAAGTGTTTCTAGCAATTTGGATAGCCGTATTTGGTGTAATGGCACTCAATTTATTTGGAATTGTGTTGTTTCCGCACGATAGCAAGCCTGAACGAATTGGTGTGGGGAGAGGTGTTTTCGGAACATTTGTTGCTGCTTTTGTGATTTATATGATTCCAGGGATGTTTGGTCATCCATTGAAATTAATCAGTGCATTTCCTCCTCCACTACATTATAGCGAGACTCCAAATGGTGCTTTTCATGGTGGTAATCCAACTACGGATGATAATCCGATGGCGATAATTGAGGGAACGCATCTTGGACCACAAGGAATTTACGTTTTTCATGATTTAGACAAGGCTCAGGACTATGCAAAGCAAGTTGGTAAACCATTGTTTGTTGATTTTACAGGTCATAATTGTGTAAACTGTCGCCGAATGGAAATGTCTGTTTGGGCTGAACCAGCTATTTTGAAAATGTTGAAAGAGGATTATGTCATTGTGTCGCTTTATGTTGATGAGCGTACGAAATTGCCTAAAGAGCAACAAACGGTTGCTATTTTGCCTGATGGTTCAAAACGTGATGTTAAAACTGTAGGACAAAAATGGACAGCAGAACAAATCATTCGTTATTCAATAGCTTCTCAACCATATTATCGTGTTTTAACTCCAGAAGGAGAGGATGTAAATGAGATTGGTGGAGCGAGTTATGAGACACACAGTAATCCAGCGAATTTTCAAAAGTGGTTGGAAGATGGATTGCGTTTAGCAAAAAATAAGACAAAAGGTAATGAGTAATGATCCACTACATGGAATTCCTTTGCAACGAATTGTAAAAGAATTAGAAGACAAATATGGTTGGGAACATTTGGGTTATTTGATTCCAATAAATTGTTTTACAAATAATCCGAGTTTAAATAGTGCCCTAAAGTTTCTTCGAAAAACGGATTGGGCGCGCAAGAAAGTCGAGAAATTGTATATCGAACGGATTGTTAAACCGAATTTAGAAAGCGATAAATAAGTAATAAAGGGGCATCACTTTTGAGATAGCCCCATTTATTTTATGCGTTTACTCCAAGTAACTTGGATTTAATTTCATTGGATAGAACCTCAAAATCTAGATCTGCTCGCTCGTCATTTCTAAAGATGAAGTCAGCGTCTTTTTTGTATGGATGTAAATAATTCTCGTAGCAAGGTAATACATGGTTGTCCCATTGATAAATAATATCTTCACGAGAATATCCACGTGTTTCCTGATCTCTGTAGAGTCTTCTGTCTAACTGAATTTTAGGATCTACATCTACAAAAACGGAGAAGTCTAATACACGGCGAACACCTTCGTAATGAAACAAAAATAATCCTTCAACGATTATTAGTTCTGAAGGATTTAAAGTGATCAATACATTCTTGTCTGGTGGAGCATTGAAGTGATATTCTTTGAATTCTATTGGTTGACCGTTGTAAAGTGTTAATAAATCATCTGTAAGTCTTTTTTCATCTAAGGCAGTTGGTAAATCAAAATTTACAACTCCGTTGTGATCCAATTGTTGTTTTTCGATGGGCAGATAATAATTGTCCATAGAGAAAACACTCGGATTTAACTCCGAAAATGTTGTAGCCAACCTCTTCAATAATGTGGTTTTACCAGACCCACTACCTCCACAAATACCTATGATCATTTTTTTATGAATTCAAATTCCACATCCGTCACTGTTTTTAGCTGGTTTTTATCAAAAAACAGATTTCCTGTTTGCAAAGTTACTGCAAAGAATTCTTTTTTATCAGAAATAATTGTCCTGCTTGGATTAAAAATGATGGAATTTGTATAATTATTAACAATTGCTTTGCTACC
This sequence comes from Taishania sp., assembly GCA_035305395.1. Classification (GTDB taxonomy): domain Bacteria; phylum Bacteroidota; class Bacteroidia; order Flavobacteriales_D; family Crocinitomicaceae; genus Taishania. The sequence continues at coordinate 1,991 of DATGOZ010000343.1, forward strand.
ATCTATTGGTAGAGCTACAGTCTTCTTATCATTGCTAATCCCTGTAATACTGTAGGTTATAGCTTCGTTTAGAGGATAGATTCCAATCGAAAATCCTTTCTTTTGATTGCTGTTTTGAAAAGAAAAATTGTTGATTTTTTTCCAACTTTCTTCTTCTAATTTGTATAATTCTAAACTATTTTCAGATGAAGATGAGTTCATAAAAGTCATGTAAAATTGATTGTTGATATAGGTTAATAATCCTTGTTGAACATCATTTAACGTATTGAGATAAAAAGCTCCAGTTGTTCCAAATCCTACAACGTTGAATGTAGTTAAATTTCCCCACGTATTTTTCAAGAAAACTCGTTTTTGTTCTTGTCCTTTTGAATTGAATACAATCACATTCCATCCTTTTGAAGTATTGGCATGTGTATAATCTGCAAAGCAAATTTCATCTCCTGAAAAACCGATGTATTGAAAGGAGTTTGATTTTCCAGCTTTAATCTCGTCCTCTTTTACCTTGCCTAGCACTACGGCATAAGGGATTAAATTATGATGTGTAATGAATGTTGCTATTTCCGTTTGGATCTTATCTTTTTTGTTGATGTGTCTGAATTGATGTACAAGAGCTTTGTCTGTTACAACTACATTTTTTAGTTCCAACTCTGAGACGTCATAACCTAAATTTTTAATCACAGAAGCAATAGAAACACTTGTGTTTTTTACATTTCCAGCCGAATTAAGTTGGTCGAAATATATTTTTCCATTTTCTGGATTTAAGTTGCGTAGAAAATAAACGTAACGTGCATTTTCACTTGAGATGTAATGGAATTTTCCATTAGGTGGAGCAATTTGTTGGTCCCAAATACTCTTGTCTTTTTCTCCAACTAAAGTCAAGTAAATCTGATTTGAATTTCCGTTTGGATCTTTACTCATTAAAATTCCCCCCATTCCTTTCCATTCAATAATATCATAAAATGGTTGAATTGTTTTTTTAATTGTAAACGTTTGTGCTTTCACTTGAAAGAACAATAGTATGCAGATGAAGCCAAATACGATTTTTTGCATGTCTAAAAATTTAATACTTTTATATTCGGAGTTAATATATTCAAAATTAATCAATATCTATTACCAATGGCTCAACACATGAGCTTCAAATGTTAGTTAATCATAAAATTTGGTTAACATTGAGTAAAATTTTAACGTTAAACAATAATTACAAATTATAGAGCAATGAGAAAATTAGTTTTATTAGTCTTGGCTACATGCTTGATGACTTTTTCATTTTCACAACACGAAACCTTAAAGCCAGGAGTAAAAATGCCAATGGTCGATTATAAAATGGAAGCAACAACAGGAGATTCACTTACTTTGAAGGGTATTAAAGGTATGAACGGAACTTTAGTAATTTTTTCGTGCAACACGTGTCCATTCGTTGTTGGAATGAAAGATGGTGGATTTGCAGGATGGGAAAAAGATTACAATGCGATTGCTGATTTAGCCAGTGCAAATGGATTGGGAGTAGTATTGGTTAATTCAAATGAAGCAAAAAGACCTGGAGAAGATTCCATGGAAGAGATGCAGAAACGTGCTGAATTAATGCAATATAAAATTGCCTATGTGTTGGATAAAGATTCTAAATTGGCAGATGCTTTTGGAGCAAAAACAACGCCACATGTTTTTTTATTCAATGAAAATGATGAGTTGATTTACGTTGGTTCTATCGACAATACATGGGATCCAAAACGTAAAGAAGATATTCCTTACTTACAAAATGCAATTAATAATTTA
>DATGOZ010000344.1:0-7381 GCA_035305395.1 Taishania sp.
ATTTGTGTATAACATGGGTTAGCGAAGAAAGCTCCTTTTTTGTGTGCTCTCCAAGCAGCAGATGCATTAGACCCCATTGCGTTTGTAGAAAGGAAGAAAACGTTTCCGTAACCACCAGTCGCTAAAACAACTGCGTGTGCAGAATGACGCTCTAACTCACCTGTAACCAAGTTACGGGCAATAATACCTCTTGCTTTACCATTTACTACAACCAATTCAAGCATTTCATGACGGTTGTACATCTTGATTTTTCCTAAACCAATTTGACGGTTCATTGCTGAATAAGCACCCAACAACAACTGTTGTCCTGTTTGTCCTTTTGCGTAGAATGTACGCTGTACTTGTGTACCACCAAAAGAACGGTTATCCAACAAACCTCCGTAATCACGTGCAAATGGAACACCTTGAGCAACACATTGGTCGATAATATTTGCAGACACTTCAGCTAAACGGTAAACGTTTGCCTCACGTGCACGGTAGTCACCTCCTTTGATTGTGTCATAAAACAACCTATATACAGAGTCACCATCGTTTTGATAATTCTTTGCAGCGTTAATACCCCCCTGAGCCGCAATCGAGTGAGCTCTACGTGGAGAATCTTGGAAACAAAATGCTTTTACATTGTACCCCATCTCAGCAAGAGATGCGGCAGCAGAACCACCAGCTAATCCTGTTCCAACAATAATAACGTCAATTGAGCGCTTATTGGCAGGGTTAACTAAGTCAACATGACTTTTATAATTTGTCCATTTATCTTTTAATGGTCCTTCCGGAATTTTCGAATCTAAAACTGACATATCTTCCTTAATTTATTATTATTTGGACAGGTAAATAATTACCGGAATAATCGCGAACAATGCAGGTACAATAATTGCAAATGCAGTACCTACAGTTTTAATTAGTTTATTGTATCTCTTGTGATTGATTCCCAACGATTGGAATGCTGAAGCAAAACCATGTAACAAGTGGAATGCTAACACAGCCATTGCAACTACATATAAGATAACATAAAAAAGCGCATATTCATTTGCACTCAAACCTTTGACATCTGAATCGGTTACACCTTCAGCAGATTTGTCATGTCCAAAGAATGCATATACAATTGAATACAAATCTTTGTATCCTTCACCAATTTTAGGGTTACTCCCTTTTGGTTGGTAATTTGGATCAAACTGATTTTGGATTTGAGTAACTTGAGACTCTGTATTGTTGTAAAACTCTTTACCTTTAACTGTAACTTCTGTAACTGGGAGGTAAGCTCCACTTGTTGTGTAGTAAGCTTTAACTACTGTGTCTTGAACCACACCTTGAGCAACCATTTGAGGCTGATACATGTCCTCTACATGTAACGGAACTGGAGCTGAGGAAACTTTCACTTTGTACCAGAAATGTTGCATGTGCGTAACAATAAAAACTAATAGAATTGTTCCCAATACTGCCATACTTCTTGAATACCACTTGCTATTAGCATTTGGCTTTTCGTAAGCATACTTAACTGGACGAGCACTTTTGTTTTGGAAAGTCAACATAATTCCATCAATTGCATGGAATAAAATTGAAATGTACGTCAAGTAACTTAAAACCTTGATAAACATGTTGGTTCCCATGAAACGTGCGTACTCGTTAAAAGCACGTTTCCCTTCTATGCTATTGTCTAATAATTGTAAGTTTCCAGCAAGGTGTCCTACTAAAAACAAACACAAAAACAATCCAGTTAATGCCATCCACCACTTTTTGGCTATTGAAGAGGATAAAATTGCAGATTTGCTCATAAATAATATTTTGTATGAAAATAAAACTAACGGACAAAGTTAACAGTAAAATATTTTCGTTGTCCACAAAAACCTAATTTAGATTGAGTTTAAATAACTTTTGTGTCGAATTTAACTGATTTATTAAGCTTTAGCGAAAAAAAAATACGAAATATTGTAGTTCTCAAACATTAACATTTTTTATAATAATTATTACGTTGGATTAAATTAATTTTACACCATCTCACATTTTTTGGATTATGATGCGTCATATTATCATATTATCAATTGGAATCTCTTTATTCTTTTCTTGTACTAATTCTGAAAAATCAGCTTTAGAAGAAACTCGTATCAACAAAAGTGAAGATATTTTAGATGAACATGAAAATGTTGAACCAACAAAAGTTTTATCATTTGAAATTACTGGAATGTCCTGTGAGATGGGATGTGGTTCAGCAATTCGCAAGGAATTATACAAAACAAATGCTGTAAACCAAGTGTCTTTTGATTTTAAAATGGGAAGGGATAACAATACGGTTTACATCTATTATGATGATACAAAAACATCTGTAGACAAGATTTCAAAAATTTTAAATACGATGAATGACAAGCAATTTGAAGTAAAAATGCTTGACAATATAGATTATATTTCTGAAAATTCAGATGATGAAAAACTTACCTCTTATAATGGTGGTGGGTCATCGTTAGGGGTTGTACTACCTAATTTCTTCGATTTAATTCTACAATCACTCTATAGGTAGTTGATACTTGTTGTAGCAATTCCTACACAACGGTTTATATTTTTCAACCGCTCCAACCAATACTTGACTTGTTTCATTTGCAAAACGATGTGAGAATTGCGCAAGATTTCCGCACGCTACACATATTGCATGAACTTTGGTTACATATTCTGCAATTGCCATCAAACTTGGAATAGGTCCAAATGGTTTTCCTTTGTAGTCCATATCTAAACCAGCAACCACAACGCGAACACCTTTATTAGCAAGCGAATTGCATACATCAATCAAATAAGCATCAAAAAACTGAGCTTCATCTATTGCTACAATTTGCTCGCCATTCCATTGCTCCATGATTGATTTTGAATTTTCAACAACGATAGCATTAACTTGCAATCCTGAATGGCTGACAATTTCACCTTCACTATATCTATTGTCAATACTTGGTTTGATTAGCAATATTCGTTGATTAGCAAATTCCGCTCGTTTGATTCGACGAATCAATTCTTCTGTCTTACCTGAAAACATCGATCCACAAATCACCTCTATCCACCCACTTGGTCTTCCATCTGTCGGAAATTGCTCTAAAAACATGCTTTACTATTAAATTGTAGTTATTAACAGTTGACGTGCTAAAAAATTTAACCGACAAACCATTTACACTAGATTATATCTTTAATTTTACGGCATAAAATTCGCTATTTTTATGCTAAGTCTTGCTTTAAAATTAGCTTATTTTTTAATTATCGATAAACAAGTTTATTATGACTAAGTATCTTTCACTAAAGGAAATTGTTGCACGGGTTGAATTGAATGTTTCAAAATTGGAAAACGGGGAATTGTCTGTCAATGAAGTACAAGACCATTTTGAATTAGTTCGCGAGCTATATGAAAGAACATTGATTCTGAGATATAAAGCTTTCGAAAATCATTCGACTGTTAGTGTAGAAAAACCTACAGCTCCAGAGCTACAGATAAATCCTATAGTAAAAGAGAATGTTCAAGTACAAGAAGTTGAAGTGGAGATTCCTACAACGCCAATTGAAGAACCGCTTTTACAATTCGAGGAACAAATTGTAGAAAATACAATCGAGGAAACAGAAGAACCAGCAATTGAGTTTGACTTTTTTAACTCAGAACCAAGCATAGATTTTTCGAGCTCAGAATCTGAAATCATTCAAGAGGTTGTTGCGCAAGAAACAATAGAAGAAGAGGAAGAAGAAACGTTTGAAACAGTTGAAGAAACAGCTGAAATCAATCATGAATTTGACGTTCTCCCGATACATGATGAGACTCCAAGTATAGAGGATTCTGTTGGTGTTAGCCCGTTTTCAGAACCAACATATATCACTCAAGAACCAGAATCTATTGAGCCAACTATTGTTGAACAACAAAACGATTCATCTGGTAGTTCAGAATTGTTTTACAAAAAAGTTATCAGTGTTAAAAGCTCAATTTCCAATCAATTAGGGTTTAGTTCTCTTACTTCGTTAGTTGGGTCGTTTGGATTGAACGAAAGACTTTTATATATTAACGAATTATTTGATGGGTCGAGTGAAGCTTTTTCCGACGCAGTAAAATACTTGGATAACCGTGCTAATCTTGAAGATGCGGCATCAGCGGTTGAAAATTATGCAACTAAATTTAACTGGGATTTAGATAGTGAGACAGTTGAGGAATTTATTCAAAAACTTTGTCGTAGATACTTGTAAGATTTACGTTCAAGTTTGCATTTTATTACTTTTTACAACTACTTCAGCTTTTAGTCAAGTTGAGGATGTCAGGCGTATTGTCGAAAAACTATGTTCTCCATCTTTTCATGGACGCGGATATGTCAATGGAGGAGATTCAATTGCAGCACAGTATATTGCTCAGCAATTTCAAGAAATCGGGTTACAACAAATCAGTGATTCCTATTTTCAACGTTTTAAATTCCCTGTCAATACATTTCCTGGAAATGCTTCATTTTTTATTGCTGATAAAAAACTAGAAGTAGGTACAGACATCATTGTTGACCCTGCTTCACCTTCATATCGTGGTGTCTTGAAATATGAGGTTATTCAACCGAGAGACATTTTTGAATTGGAATCAATCATGCCTAAATTGCAAAAGGCAATTCAAGATAATGAAGTCAACTGTTTAGCAATCAACATGGTTGGTGTTCATCCTGATACGCTCACCATTATTCGCAATTTTAAATATGAATTAGCACAATTCATTCCTGTTATTATCATCACAGATCAAAAAATGAATTGGTCTGTGGATAAGAAACAAATTGAGAATCCAATTTTTGAATTAAACCATTCATTGGCAAATAAGGAGCCTATTCAAGTCAATCTTGATGCTGTTCTCAAAAAGGAACACACTGCCAAAAATGTTATTGGCTATTTACCTGCACAAAAGAAAACAAAAAAAACAATTGTTTTTACCGCTCATTATGACCACCTTGGTCGATTGGGTCAGGATGTATATTTTCCAGGGGCAAACGACAACGCAAGCGGAACGGGAATGATGATTGCTTTAGCAAAGTATTTTAAGCAAAATCCTATTTCATATAACTTGTTATTTATTGCATTTGCTGGGGAAGAAGCGGGATTACTCGGTTCAAAATACTATACAGAGAACCCTCTCTTGCCTTTGTCAGATATCACATTTCTATTAAATCTTGACATTTTTGGAAGTGGAGAAGAAAGCATTACTGTTGTGAATGGTAGTATTCATGAAGAACATTTTAATTTGTTGGTTGAAATTAACAATGAAAAGCAATTGATTAATCAAATCAAAGCACGTGGATATGCTGCAAACTCTGACCATTATTGGTTTTCGGATGCTGGAGTTCCTGCATTTTTCATTTACACATCGGGGCCAAACAGACATTACCACGACCCTTTTGACAAGTACGAAAATCTATCTTTTGCAGAGGTTAATGATCTCAAAACGCTCATTTCGCTTTTTATTGAACGTTTACACACGATAAAAATCAAAAAGAAAAAACATTAGTTGATTCCTTAGCCCTTAAAAATAAACCTCTTTTTCTTTGTTCATATACCACAAAAAAGGTATTTTTGCATTAAATTTTAAGGTTATTTATATTTAATCTAAATAATTAAAGGGCTGGTTGTTATGATTACAGTAACTGAAAATGCTAAAAATCAAGCTATTCGCTTGATGAGCGAAGAAGGTAAAGATGGATATTTTATTCGTGTTGGTGTTGAAGGTGGTGGATGTTCTGGATTAAGATATCAACTTACTTTCGACAATCAAGAAACAGAAAATGATAAGTCCTTTGAAAACAACGGCATTAAGGTGGTTGTTGATAAAAAGAGCTTTTTGTATTTAGTTGGAACAACATTAGATTATTCAGGAGGATTAAATGGAAAAGGGTTTGTATTTTCTAATCCAAACGCAGAAAGAACTTGCGGTTGTGGAGAGTCATTCTCTCTTTAATTTGGAATAGGAAATTCTCACCAGTGAGCAAAGATTATGGGATACACAGAAAATGAGTTAGCTGAAGACCTTAAAAATCAAGAGTACAAATTTGGTTTTACAACTGATATTGAATCAGACAAGGCTCCAGTTGGGTTAAATGAAGACATCATTCGTTTAATTTCATCGAAAAAAAATGAACCAGAGTGGTTGTTAGAATATCGCCTTAAGGCATTTTCAATCTGGAAGGAAATGACTGAACCTGAATGGGCTCATGTCAACTATGAAAAACCAGATTTTCAAGCAATTACTTATTATGCAGCACCAAAGCAAACCAAGAAATATGAGTCTTGGGATGATGTTGATCCGGAATTGAAAGAAACCATGAAAAAATTGGGAATTTCTTTAGAGGAACAAAAACGTTTGACTGGTGTAGCTGTCGATTTCGTAATGGATTCAGTTTCCGTTGCTACTTCGTTCAAAGAAAAATTAAAGGAGTTGGGAATTATCTTCTGCTCTTTTTCGGATGCCGTTCAGGAACATCCTGAATTAGTGAAAAAATATATGGGTACTGTTGTGCCAATGACTGACAACTTCTATGCAGCATTGAATTCAGCCGTATTTACAGATGGATCTTTCTGCTACATTCCAAAAGGCGTTCGTTGTCCAATGGAATTGTCAACTTACTTCCGTATCAACGAGGGAGGAACAGGTCAGTTTGAAAGAACATTGGTTGTGGCTGATCAAGGTGCTTACGTTTCATACTTGGAAGGATGTACAGCCCCTCAACGTGATGAAAATCAATTGCACGCTGCGGTAGTTGAATTGATTGCCTTGGAAGATGCAGAAATCAAATATTCGACAGTACAAAACTGGTATCCTGGTGATAAAGAAGGAAAAGGTGGTGTATTCAACTTTGTAACAAAAAGAGGATTGTGTGAACGAAACGCTAAAATTTCATGGACGCAAGTTGAGACAGGTTCTGCTGTTACTTGGAAATATCCTTCTTGTATCTTGAAAGGAGATAATTCAGTTGGTGAGTTTTACTCAGTAGCAGTAACGAACAACTATCAACAAGCAGATACAGGAACGAAGATGATTCACCTAGGAAAGAATACCAAATCGACAATTATTTCGAAGGGTATTTCTGCAGGTAAATCACAAAACTCATACCGTGGATTGGTTCAAATTCACAAAGGAGCGGAGAATGCTCGCAACTTCTCTCAGTGTGATTCATTATTGATGACGGATGAGTGTGGTGCACATACGTTCCCTTACATCGAGTGTAAAAACAGTACGGCAAAAATCGAACACGAAGCAACAACTTCAAAAATCGGTGAAGACCAAATTTTCTATTGTTTGCAACGTGGTATTTCGGAAGAAAAAGCGATCAGCTTGATTGTAAACGGATATTGTAAAGATGTATTGAACCAGTTACCAATGGAGTTTGCAGTTGAAGCACAGAAA
>DATGOZ010000345.1:0-2580 GCA_035305395.1 Taishania sp.
GGGAAACAACTATGCTGAGATTTATAAGGAATGCGTCATCCCTTCCCCGTGCTGGATGGTTCATCGTGATGATTTGTTGGCTTGTGATGCATTCAACCCCAATCGCTATCCAGAAGATTATGATCTCACCTTTCGGTTTTACAGGCACAATCTCAATTGCATTCCCTGTGACAAAATCATCCATCACTGGCGCGATTATGCCACGCGCACTTCAAGAACGCACGAACATTATGCACAGAATTATTTTCTAGATATTAAATTACATTACTTTTTGCAATTGGACTATGATGAATGCCGGACATTGACAGTATGGGGAGCAGGTTTTAAAGGAAAACGGATTGCCAAGATTTTGAAAAAGAATAAAATTCCATTTATTTGGATTTGCAACAATCCGAAGAAAATAGGAAAACATATTTACAACCTGGAATTACAGAGTTTCAAGTATCTCAACCAATTACAAAATCCACAGAGCATTGTTACCGTTGCCAATGAACGTTCCCAAGATCACATCCGAGAGTATTTCAAATCGCAGGACATGCACCCGATGCGGGATTATTTTTTCTTCTGTTGAAATTACTTCCATCAATGTAAATTCTTTATAAAACAAAGAAGACACGCCAAAAGTTAAATTTCCCTAAATCCATCGGTTAAATTCTTTCAGCATTTTCTATATTTGATTGCTCAATAAATTGAACCCAAGGAATGCAATTCAAACATCCAGAACTACTCTACGCTTTATTTCTGCTCGTCATTCCCATCATTGTCCATTTATTCCAATTGCGGCGCTTTCAAAAAGTGGAATTCACCAATGTGCAGTTTCTTAAGAACATCACGCTCCAGACCCGAAGAAGTTCGAAGATAAAAAAATGGCTTACATTACTCACTCGTTTGTTGCTATTGGCCTGTGTGATTATCGCCTTCGCACAACCTTACCTTGCTAATCACAACAACTTAATTACCAACAGTGAAACTGTCATTTATTTAGACAATTCCTTTAGCATGCAGGCCAAGGGCAATAACGGCAATTTGATGAACGCAGCCGTGCAGGACATCATTGAAAATTTGGATGAAAATGATCCAATTACTTTGTTCACAAACGATCAGACCTTTATTAATACCACCATAAAAGCTATCAAGAATGATTTGATCCAATTGAAGCATTCGCCGAATCAATTATCTTATGAAGCAGCGATTCTCAAAGGGGAAAAATCATTTTCCAATGATAAAAGCTCTCTAAAAAACTTAGTAATGATTTCCGATTTCCAACAAAAAAAGGAAAACGTTGATTTCAATAATGATAGTATTGTTTCATATAAATTGGTTCAGCTAAAGCCTGAGAACTTGAACAACGCAGCCATTGACACAGTTTTCATCTCGAATGTGGATGTCAATACCATTGAATTGACAGTTGGTTTGAAAAATCAAGGGAATGCCATTGAGACATTACCGGTTTCTTTGTTCAACAATAATGATTTAGTTGCCAAAACATCCGTAAAAATTTCCGAAACGGCAGAAACTATTTTTACAATACCTACGGAGGTGTCTTTTAACGGCAAATTAGTAATTGAAGACAGCAATCTGCAATATGACAACACCTTGTTTTTCAATATCAATAAAAGAGAAAAAATCCAGGTGCTTTCCATCAATGAAGCTAATGATGATTTTTTGAGAAAACTCTATACATCGGATGAATTTGAATATACTTCTGCAAGGTTCAACGAACTGAATTACAATCTGCTTGAAACACAAAATCTAATCGTACTGAATGAGTTGAAAGAACTTCCAAATTCGTTGGTGATGGCTTTAAAATCATTCTCAGACGGCGACGGCACCACTGTGACTATCCCTTCAAATGAATCGTTTATAAATTCTTATAATCAATTATTTATAAATTATTCATTACCCAATTTCAGTAAATTAAATTCATCAGAAAAGAAAATCACCTCCATCAACTTTTCACATCCACTTTTGGCCAATGTCTTCGACAAAAAAGTGAGCAATTTTCAATATCCGAAGGTTAATTCCTATTATCCATTTACAACTTCAGGCGGCGCTACGATTTTGGGTTATGAAGACGGATCTGCTTTCTTGGCGCAATCGCACAATGCCTATGCGTTTTCCGCTTCGCTTAATGAGGACAATTCCAACTTCAAAAATTCGCCGTTGATAGTACCTGTTCTTTATAATATAGCGAAGCAAAGCTTAAAAGTCCCAAAACTCTATTACAATATCGGTCAGGAAAACACGATTGACATCAGCACGACGTTGCAACAAGACCGAATTTTGACTTTGGTTAATGATGACACTTCCGTCGTTCCCTTTCAACAGACATTTACCAACAAGATAGAACTTAAAACGATCGAATATCCAGATGTAGCGGGAATTCTTTCGGTAAAAAACGACGACATTACAATACAGCATTTAAGTTATAATTACAACAGAAATGAGAGCGATTTGAGCTACATGAACTTATCTTCATTTGAAGCCGTAGAAAGCAGTTCGTCAGTTGCTTCGGCCATTGATAATATAAAAAGTGCAACCAATGTGAATGAGCTATGGAAATGGTTTGTTATTTTTGCA
>DATGOZ010000346.1:0-2341 GCA_035305395.1 Taishania sp.
TCATCAATAACTTTCATGGCGCTCATGTGATCGATACCTGGGTCGACACCGATTTCATTCATGATGATGATTCCTGCTTCTTTTGCTTTTGCATCCAAAGCTTTCATTTCTTTAGTTACATAGGAAGGTGTAATGAGATTTTTCTTAAGTTCGATACAATCCTTTGCAACTTCGATGTGAAATCGGGCAGGAAGCATTGAAATAACAAGGTCTGCTTTCTCAATTTCAGGTCTTCTCTGAACAGGATCTAATGCGTTAAAATTTAGAGCAATCCCATTTGGATGTCCATTCAATTTTTTTTGTACAAGGTTGATATCTTGATCTGTTACACGGATTGTCCATTGGTGTGATTCAGATTCGCGCAATAAATAACGAATCAATGATGACGAAGATAATCCAGCTCCGAGGATTAATATTGTTTTCATTTTCTAATTTAATTGAGAGAGCAAATGTAATGAAACCATTCGTCAAAAATACGCAAACAATTCGAACAAATTTGTACGTCTATAAAATCGAGCTTTTAAGCGAAATGGATATAGCGCATCACATTGAAACATACGTTTGTAAAAACGAGCTTCGGATTTGCATTTCGTTCGATATAATAATGTGCATTGTTGAATGATTCATTAAATGCAACAATGTTATTTCCAGTGATGAAACGGGAGAAGTTTTTTAAGAAATCTGCTTCTTCATTCGATACGCGTAACAACATGTCTTCGGTATAGTTTTTTAAGATACTTTGACGGAACATGTGTAGGCAATATTGAATAAAGTTTTTTTGTCGTTCACGAGATTCTCCTGCTATTTTTTCCGACCAATTCAGCATCAAGTTCACATCCTTTTTGTAACAAACACGCATGAGTTCGATAAATAATTCACGATCTTCAGCGATTTGTGGACTGTCGTTAATGAAATTTAATGCATCGATTAGGTTTCCTTCTGCACGTAATGCAACTGAATCAGCATTGGATAAACTCATTTCATAATGATCCCTCAAGTGACGACTCAAAGCATCTACTTCAATTCGCGGAACACGTGTTATTTGGGTTCGTGATAGGATTGTTTGAAGCATTTTATCCTGACTCGATGCAATCAACATGAAAATTGTTTTTGCAGGTGGCTCTTCTAGTATTTTCAATAACTTGTTAGAACCAATAGTATTCATTTCATCAACGCCCCAGATAATCATTATTTTGTAACCACCTTCGTAAGATTTAAGTGATAGATCCTTGATGATTTCCAAACTTTGATCCGTACCAATAACAGGTTTTCTTCCTTTTGGGTCAATGTAGTTGGTCCAATCATTCATATCGAAATATGGCTTTGATTTGATCATTGAACGCCATTTCGGAAGTACTTCCTTTGAAGACTTAGCTTCTGCTAATACGATTGGAAAATTGAAATGAACATCAGGATGTTGCAAATCTGAAATCTTTAAACAGCTGTCACATTGTCCACAGCTATCATGTTCATTTCGATTTTTACAAAATAGATATTGGATATATGCTAAGACAATTGGAAGAGTTCCATGTCCTTCATTTCCAAGAAAAAGCTTCGCGTGACTAATCTTTCCACTATTGATTTCTTGAATCAAATGTGCTTTTAACTCCGATTGTCCAACTACCTGTGAGAATTGCATGATGGTAAAATTAGATATTTTTTGGAATAGTTTTTGCAATATTTTTGACTCATTGAAAAAGAATAACTAAATTTTCAACTAAAATTATAAATCATAATCATTATGAAAAAACAAATTTTCTTTGCTTCATTATTATTTGCGAGTGTTGCTTCTGTAACTTTTGCAAGCGATTTCAAGGAGGCTACACAGGTTCATTCAGTTAATACAATTAAAGAAGCAGTATCGGTTACAATTTCAGTAACAAGTGAAAGAGGTCCTGTAGCTGGTGCGTTAATAAAAATTACAGCAGGAGGTTTAACAATTGGTGCTGGAACAACAGATGCTAATGGAAATACGACAATCAATATTCCTTCATATAATAAACAATTAGTACGTATTGATGTTACTCACTCAATGTTCAAAGACGATAAAAAAGTTGATTTTATATTAGAAAATGGATCAACAATTCAGTTTACTTTAAAACCAAAGACAGAATCGTTAGATGCAGCGGCAGCACGTGAAGCCGAAAGTGTTAAACGTCAAGAGGAAGCTAAGAAGGCTCAAGAGGAAGCGAATCGCCAAAAAGAAGAAGCACAAAAGAGGGCTGAACAAGTAAACAAGGAAGCAGAGGAGGCTCGCAAAGCTGCTGAAGCTAAAAAGGCTGAAGCTAAGGCTATACAAGAAGAGGCTGAGAAGAAGAGAAAAGAGCAAGAGGCACGATTA
>DATGOZ010000347.1:0-2148 GCA_035305395.1 Taishania sp.
AAATTTTCTTCGTCGAAAAAGCGACTGTCAATTGCTTCGTTTTTAAATCCAATTCGGCATATTTTACCCCCTTGGTATAGTTTAATACTTCTTCAAGTTTTTTCTTACACGTTCCACATTCTGCATTTGTTTTGATAAGAATTTCTTCGGTTGTTTTTTTCTCTTGTCCAAAGGAAAAACTAGCTAGTGTTAGTGCTAATAAAAATAATATCTGCTTCATTGTTTCTGTTTTAATGTTCTTTGTGTTCAATTGTAAATCTAAATCCTGCATAGACATTGATTCCAACGATTGGAGCCCAAATACGTGTAGCATCAAAATATGTTCCAAAGGGATTTGCTGCATCTATGATTGGATTCTTTTGCTTGTAGTTTGTCAAATTTTCTCCACCAAGATAGAAATCCCAACGTTTGTGCTTGTACGTAATTTGTGCACTCACTTGCGGATAAACTTTTGTCTTGTTGTCGTTTGTGAAATTAACACTATCCAACTGCATAACCATCAAACGAGAAGATCCAAAAATTGATCCTGTAGCATCAAACTCCCATTTTTTGTTGCGTGTATGATACGCAATGTTGACAAAACCACGGTGTTTGGGTATCATGACTTTTTCTTGTAATTTTCCGCCATATTGAGCCCTCACATCTAAATATTTGTATGCCAATCGGATATCAATTTGACGAATTGGTGAGAATGCAAACTCTGTTTGAAAACTGTGTGAAAATGATTTAGACTGCATGTTTCTAAAAATAACTTGATGATGGTTTGCATCTCGATCTACAATCAACTGATTTTCGAAAAAGGTATAATAGTAATCTGCAATTAACGAAGCAGATTCACCAAATAACTTAAACGTTTGCACGATTGATCCACCAACATTCCAAGATATTTCAGGTTTTGTTTCTGTTGGGGCTATCCATTGCTTGGAAGTTGCCATGAGCGAAATATTATCAATCATGTAATTCGGGACGCGCCATCCTTTTCCTCCTGTGATGCGTAGATCTGTGAATTCCGTGATGGCGTATTTCATGTGAACGCGCGGAGTAAATTGAAAATTATATAGATTGTGATAATCTCCTCTCATCCCAACAACAGATGTAAATCTAGCTCCTGAATAAGTGTATTCCGCAAAAGCTCCAGGAACAATTTCTGTGCGATTGTCGTTCAGAGAATCCATTTGTTGTTTGATATCCAACAAAACAGCACTCAGTCCAACTTTGTATTTGTGATTGGTGTTGCCTATAATGCTTTCAAACATTCCATTGATGTAACCTCTTTTTTCTTCTCCTTTGAATTGACGTAACCCATACAATGCTGAATTATTTTGATATTTCAAGTTGTAAATTACGCCTATCGAATTGTACGGTTTTTTCATAAAGAATCCTGTTTTTGCAAACAAATCAATGTGTTTAGCATTTGATTCCATGCCATAAAGTGGTGAATTTGCATTTGGACGATAACCAACTTGTCCTCCATATTTAGATTCAACGTACGTATTAACTCCAATTTGAGCTTCCATTTTCTCTCCTTGGTAGCTCCATCTGTTGTTGAAAGCATATAAGCTTCCCATCGGCATGTCCATAAATTTGTCTTTGTTGTAATCATTTTCAACAAAAACTCCCGAACCATGAGCAAAAAGTGCCGTGCTCCATTTCTTGCCGACATGCATGCTTCCATGTGCATTGAGTTCAGCTCTTCCAAAGATGTTACCGTATCCGTTGACGAAGAAAATATCCATTTCTTGTGGTTTGAACATTTCGATATTGACTAGACCTGCCATTGATTCGTAACCATTCACAACTGTACCTGTTCCTTTTGTGATCTGGATAGAATTGATCCATGTCCCAGGAAAGGATGACAAACCGAATGCTTGTTCAAGTCCACGTAAATATGGAATGTTTTCCATCTGAATTTGTGTGTAAACACCTTCCAAACCCATCATTTGAATGGTTTTTGCTCCAGAAATAGCATCTGTAAAATTGACATCTACAGAGACGTTTGTTTCAAAAGATTCGGATAAGTTACAGCATGCTGCTTTTCGCAATTCACCCAATGATATTTGTTCAACAGCGAGTGTACTAACCTTTGAAAAAGATTTGGTGTTTCTACGATATTCGACAACTAATTCAGGTAGAATTTGATCTTCGTAA
>DATGOZ010000348.1:0-4531 GCA_035305395.1 Taishania sp.
TATGCGTTTTGGATCAAGTCTATCCAAAATTCTAAAAATTGATTGTTTCAACGTCGTACCGCGAACAATACTATCATCAATTACAACCAAATTATCCTTACCTCTCACAACACTTCCATAAGTAATATCGTAAGAATGTGCCACTAAGTCGTCGCGTGAATCATCTTGAGAAATAAACGTTCTTACTTTAGCATCTTTGATAGCAATTTTCTCGATTCGAGCACGTTGCAATAAGATTTTTTCAAGATTTTCTTGATTTATATCGTTACCAAGAGCCAGAACTTGTTTCAATTTCTCTTGGTTCAAATAATCCTCCAACCCTTTAATCATTCCATAGAAAGAAGTCTCTGCTGTATTTGGAATAAATGAAAATACCGAATTATCCAAATCATAATTTACAGACTTCAATACTTGTGGAACAACGAAACGACCTAAGTTTTTACGTTCTTCATAAATCGAAGCATCATTTCCTCTTGAGAAATAAATACGTTCGAAAGAGCATTGTTTTAACTCTTTTGGTTCATTAATCATCTTCTCAGAAACAACACCGTTTTTGCGAATAATCAACGCATGTCCTGGTGTTAATTCCTTAATTTGCTCTCTTTTTAATTTGAAAGCAGTTTGAATTACCGGTCTTTCAGAAGCGACAACACAAATTTCATCATCTTCATACCAGTAAGCCGGTCTAATTCCATTTGGATCTCTCAATACAAATGCATCTCCATGTCCAAAAAGTCCTGCCATGGCATATCCTCCATCCCAGTCAGCTGAAGCTCTTTTTAAGATACGCTCAATATTAAGTGATTCAATAATTTTATGTGTGATTTCAGGATTTACATATCCTTTAGCTTTCAATTCGTGATACAATTCATCGTTTTCTTCATCCAAGAAATGTCCAATCTTTTCAAGAACTGTGACTGTATCTGATTTTTCTTTTGGATGTTGACCGATAGAAGTCAAAACTTCAAACAATTCATCAACATTTGTCAAATTGAAGTTACCTGCAACAACTAAGTTTCTTGTGATCCAGTTGTTTTGTCTCAAGAATGGGTGACAATTTTCGATTGAATTTCGACCAAACGTTCCGTATCTCAAATGACCTAAAAACAATTCCCCTGTAAATCCAGCATGTTTTTTTAGGTAATTTACATCTTTCAACAAAGCAGGATCTTCTTGTTCAATTTCCAAGAAGCGTTGTTTAATATGTCCAAAAATATCTTGAATTGGCTTACTGTCGATAGAGCGATAGCGCGAAATATATCGTTCTCCTGGCTGCATATCCAATTTGATATTGGCCAAACCTGCACCATCTTGCCCACGATTGATTTGCTTTTCCATCAGCAAATTCATCTTATTTAAGGCATAAAATGCGGTTCCGTACTTATCCAGATAATATTGAAGTGGTTTTTTTAACCTTAAAAGTGCAATACCACACTCATGTTTGATCGCATCACTCATTGTTGAATTTATCTAATAAAATTGAATTGCAAAGTTACAGTTTTATATGTAAAACGATTTAGTAGAAGGACTAAAAAGTAAAACAAAAATCATTTTCTTAACCTAGATCAATGAAAATAGATCATCTACACCGATATAACGTTCTACAGTAAATCCTTCTGCGTAAGTTAAACCAGCTGGTCTCCCTAAGTTTGACATCCTTCCTTTGATAAATTCAAAGAATTCTTTACCCGAAATTGGTGTGATTGGCTCATTTGAATTGGGATCATAAAACTGTGTTTTAAACGCCTTTAACACTTCAATCTTACGCTCCATATAAGGAGTTACATCCACAACAAAATCTGGTTGGATAAAATAATCTTGAATGTAGTGATACACAACCTTTGGACGATGCGCTTCTTGTTCCACCCCATCAAGTTCTGTTTTTATCTTTGGCAAACCAGCTAAAAAGCAAGCTTCAGAAACCAATTTAGAACCTTTTCCATGATCAGGGTGACGATCTGAAATAGCATTTGCCAAAACGATTTCAGGTTTACATCTTCGAATTTCACGAATAATCGTCAATTTGCTTTCTTCGTTATTTTCGAAAAAGCCATCAGCCATTTTCAAATTTGTTCGGTAGTGAATTCCCATTAAGCGAGACGCTTCTGCAGCTTCTGCATACCGTGTATCTTTGTTTCCTCTTGTACCTAACTCACCTTGAGTTAGATCTACAATCCCCACTTTCCTACCAGCATCAATATGCTTCATAAGTGTACCTGAAGCAGAAATTTCCACATCATCTGGATGGGCTGCAAATGCAAGAATATCTAATTTCATTCTAAATTATTTACTGTACAAATTTACGAACTATCGAAGTATTGTATCTTAATTGAACGGAAGAATTTTGAAAAATAAAAAAGGAACCTTCAAAGAAGATTCCTTTTTCTATTCTACAAACAGAATAATATTATTTAGCGAATGAACGCTTTTCTTTAATTCTTGCTGATTTACCAGTTCTTTCACGGAAGTAGAAAATACGAGCTCGACGTACAGCACCTCTCTTAACAACTTGAACAGATTCCAAGAATGGAGAAGAAACTGGGAAGATACGCTCTACACCAATGTTTCCTGACATCTTACGAACTGTAAACGTTTCAGTAGAACCTTCTCCACGACGTTGAAGAACAACACCTTGAAATAACTGAGTACGCTCTTTGTTTCCTTCTTTAATTTTGTATGAAACGATGATAGTATCCCCTGCCCCAAAGTTAGGAAGCTCCTTACGCTCTACCAATTCGTTTTGAATTTCTCTGATAATAACATTATTGCTCATGACTCTTATTTTCTTTCTTAATACATCCGCTTGAAACGGGGTGCAATATTACGCATTTTTTATTTAATTCAATACATAAAGAGAAACTTTTTTTATAAAAAAAATAAAAAAGCATTTTCACTTGGTAAATATAGTCATTTTGGTCAACTTAGCGGACTAAAATAAAATTGTTATTATTTACTATTTTATGAACATGAGCAAAATTACAATTGGTCGACAAGAAAAAGCGAATTTACCAACATTTGGCTTAACAAATAAAGTAGTTAAAATTGATTCAGGGGCTTTCACTTCTAGTATAGATATTATTTCTATTGAAGAAGTCGACTCTAACTTATTGGTCGTATTCGAGAAGGATGGACCAGCAATTAAGTTTGAAAACTTTACTAGAAAAAGTATTAAAAGCTCAAATGGAATTACTCAATTAAGATACGTCATCGAAGGAGAAATTCAGCTAGGAGATAAAATTTATAAAACTCCTTTTTCTTTAACAGATCGGAGTGGTATGAAATACCCTATTCTTCTGGGGAGAAAATTACTCAACAAAAATTTCATCATCGATACAAGTAAAAAAAACTTAATTAAACTGAAAGAAGAATTTTGAAATTGGACAATTAGATTCCTAGATGACTCGATGTCTAGATAATTAGCACCTCGAAGAAGCGCCGGAGGCAATTAAACAATTAACAAAGCTTCGAAATAGAAATTCTATTCACTCAGAAAATCTTAGATCGAAACATTTGATAATTAATAATTAAAAAATTACGAAATTGTATTTTCAATTATCGTAACACTATTATAAAAAAAAGTCGTAAATTAAAGTCTAAAAACTAGTACAAAATGAAAAAACCAATTTACTTAGTCCCTGTTGATTTCTCTACTGTTTCAATCGAAGCAATTCATACAGCGTTGGGCTTAGCAAAACGCAATAATGGTTCTGTACTTGCGATCCATATTGTTGCAAAAAAATCAGAACGTGAACATGCTAGAACTCAATTCAACCAAATTACATCAACGATTGCGGAAGATTTGAAAGGGATTATCAATACAAAAGTATTGGTTGGAAACATCTACGACGACATTGCAAAAGCTGCTGAAATAATCGGAGCCAGCTTGATCGTAATGGGAACGCACGGAGCTAAAGGAATGCAAAAGTTGTTTGGAAGTCACGCTCTAAAATTGGTAAGTAGCACTGGCGTGCCATTTGTCATTTTACAAGAAGGGGGTTCGCTTACAGATATCAAAACGATTGTAATGCCTTTTAACTTTGAAAGAGAAAGTATTCAAATTGCTAATTTCGCTGGATATTTGGCAAAACAATTTGATGCAACGATTCACTTGGTTGGTTACCACGACAGCGATGAATGGTTGAAAGGGAAATCGCATATCAATCAATCTGTAGTTCGCAAGCAATTTGATGAGCACAATGTGAAGTATGAAATTGTAAACATAGACAAAACGAAAGTCTATTTGGATGAAATCATGAATTATACAACAAAGGTTAACGCTGACTTGATTGCTACGTCTTTCTTTGTTGACACGATGTTGCCTACAATGAATTCTTTTGTACAATCGTTAATCGAAAACCACAAGCAAATTCCGATTTTAACTTCAAACGCAGAGGAATTATCTTTGTCATCAGCATATTCATTTATGACAATTTAATTCGATAAAATAAAAAAGCCTGATGGAATCCATCAGGCACCTAAACCAAAAACAAATGAAAACATGCTTATGAATGCAATCATGAAAATGTCTTCT
>DATGOZ010000349.1:0-2367 GCA_035305395.1 Taishania sp.
CACTGAAAAAAAAATAGAACATGTTCAAACGAGTATCAAAGTTTTGTCTAATAATGTGCAGATTTTCGATTTATATGATGAGAATCGAGAAAAAAAATATGAAACACGTGATAGTATTTTCAATTATGCAATTGCCGAAAATCCAGATGTAGTATGTTTTCAAGAGTTTTACAGTAAGGACAATCCAACTGATTTTTCGACTTACGCACTATTTAGAAAACAATTTGGAGCAGTCGATTCACACCATCGTTTTATTTATAAAAAAGTAGGTCGACAACATTTTGGAGTTGCTTTGTTTTCCAAGTTGCCAATCATTGCAAAGGGGGAGGTGATTTTTGAAATGGAAGATGATAAGAATTATAACTTCTGTATCTATGTAGATGTTGTGAAAAATACTGATACATTTAGAATTTACAATGTTCATTTGCAGTCTTTTCGTATTTCCCGAATTGATTACGAACGTGAAGAGAAATCAAGTGTTGTGAAGCAACTTGTAGAGCGCTTAAGAAATGCTTATCCTCGACGTGCCGATCAAGCGTTGAGAGTAACCGAACATATTGCCACTTCTCCATATCCTGTTGTAATTTGTGGGGATTTCAATGATACACCTGTTTCATTTGTTTATAGTAGATTTGCAAATCAATTAAAGGATGCATTTCTTGAATCGAGTTCAGGTATTGGCTCAACGTATGTAGGAAAACTTCCTGCAGGTCGAATCGATTATATTTTTCATTCACCTTCGTTGATTGCTTCTGATTTTAAAATTCAGGAACACGCAATAAGTGATCACAGGGCAATATCATGCGTAATAAATAAAATTTCAGAAAATGAGTGAGGGGGAATTGACAAGAATCAATAAGTATTTAAGTGAAATTGGATTTTGCTCAAGACGTGCTGCAGATAAATTGATTGAAGAAGGTCGTGTGAAAATCAATGGAGTAGTCCCTGAGATGGGGACGAAAGTTGGCCCCGACGATCAAATTCATGTAGACGGAAAACTCATTCAAGATAAAAAGGCAAAGCCAGTGTATTTGGCTTTTAATAAGCCTCGTGGTATTGTTTGTACAACAGATACAAGACGAGAGAAAGATAACATCATCGATTTTATCAATTATCCAGAACGAATTTTTCCCATTGGTCGCTTAGATAAAGCCAGTGAAGGATTGATTTTCTTGACAAATGATGGTGATATTGTCAACAAGATATTGCGTGCTCGAAATAATCACGAAAAGGAATACATCGTAAAGGTTGATTTGCCAATCACTCAGTCGTTTTTAGAAAAGATGCGTGGTGGGGTTCCGATTTTGGATACCATTACACGTGAGTGTGTTGTTGAACAACTTGATCGATTTAAGTTTCGTATTATTTTGACACAAGGTTTGAATCGCCAGATTCGTCGCATGTGTGAATATTGTGGTTACGAAGTAAAAAGCTTGAAACGTATTCGTATCATGAATATTCATTTAGACGTTCCTGTTGGACATTACCGTCATTTTACAGAAGACGAACTTTCGACGCTTCTTGCGTTGTGTGAAGGGTCAGATAAAACAGCTTAATTTTTTGTTTTGACAAAAGTGTCAAACTTTTGTTAAATAATTCTGAAATAGCTTAGATAAGGGTATTTTTGCAACCTTATGAGCGAAAAGAAACAAATTAATCGGACTTTTTTAATCATCCTTTTAGGAATTTTAGCAGCGATAGGTCCGTTTACAATTGATATGTATTTACCTGGATTCAAGCAAATTGCCACTGAATTCAATACGGTAGAAAAACAAGTTGCGTTTACTTTAACATCTTATTTTGTTGGGATTGCAATCGGACAGTTGATTTATGGCCCTTTGGTTGACAAATATGGACGTAAAAAACCGTTGTTAGCTGGTTTGGGGATATACATTATAGCTGCTCTTGGTTGTGCTATTGCTCCTAGTATCAACACCTTGATCGAAATGCGTTTGTTGCAAGCATTAGGCGGATGTGTTGGTATGGTTGCTTCGAATGCAATTATTAGTGATGTCTACGAGAAAGATCGTCGTGCGAGAGCATTTTCATTAATCATGCTTGTGATGGGGATTGCTCCGGTAATTGCTCCGTCAGTTGGAAGTTTGTTTTTGGAAATGGGATCTTGGAGAATGATTTTCTTTTTCTTGGCTGGATTTGCTTCGTTGGTGGCTTTGTTGATCGGGATTCTCTTGCCAGAAACAAGTCAATACATGCATCAAAATAAATTGAAGGTTCGTGAGATTACATCCAATTATCTAGCAATCTTGAAGAATAGAACGTTCTTGTTTTATACATTGGCAGGTAGTATAGCGATGTCAATTTTGTTTGCTTATATTTCATCGGCTTCTTATGTTTTTCAAACGGTTT
>DATGOZ010000350.1:0-3242 GCA_035305395.1 Taishania sp.
TTTGCTCAAACTACGCCAATTTCATTTGAATTTTACGAGCAATTAATGTTTGTTAATATTTCTACTGAACTTGGAAAACGTGGAGTAAATATCTTTTTAGCACTTTTTACCCCACTTTTTGGTGGCAGAAAGGTACTATTCCCGATACCAACAATCAGTAAGGATGACGTAAACTTATTAAGAAATTTAGCTGAACAAAATTCATTCAAACCTGTCATTGATCGTATTTATCCGTTAGAACAAATTGTTGATGCATATCGTTATGTTGAAACAGGACAGAAAACAGGCAATGTAATAATCGAGGTTAAAAAAAATAGCTGATTGTATTTTCAATTTATTCAAATCTCGAAATAAAAAATTAATTTAGATTTCAATACGGTCTAACAGTTAGTTGCATGACAGATTTTTTTAAGCATTTATTACACGAATTCGAAACTCCTCTACAGAATCCAGTACTGATATTTTCTCTAATTCTATTTATCATTCTGTTATCGCCGATACTGTTGAGAAAACTAAATATTCCGGGCATCATCGGGTTGATAATCGCAGGTGTTGTCATAGGACCTCACGGATTCAACATTCTTGAAAATAATTCAGCAATTGAGCTTTTTTCAACAATAGGACTGCTCTACATCATGTTTATAGCTGGTTTAGAATTAGATCTTAATGATTTCAAGTCGAATCGCAATAAAAGCTTGTTATTTGGATTTTTCACCTTTGCATTTCCAATGGCAATCGGATTTCCTGTTTGTTACTACTTTCTCAAATATGATTTCAACGCAAGTTTTTTGACCGCAAGTATGTTTGCAACACATACACTTGTAGCCTACCCAATTGTCAGTAAATTAGGTATTTCTAAAAATCAAGCTGTTGCTGTTACAGTTGGAGGAACAATCCTAACAGATACTGCTGTTTTGATTATACTTGCCGTGATTTTAGGAAACAGTCAAGGAAGTTTAAATACCGAATTTTGGATTAGATTGGGTGTTTCTTTGGCTATTTTTTCGGCTATCATGTTTTTAATCATTCCACGCATTGCAAAATGGTTTTTTCAAAAATTAGAAAGTGAAAAACACTCACACTATATCTTTGTACTATCGATGGTATTTCTGGCTGCGTTCCTAGCAGAAGTTGCTGGAGTAGAACCCATTATTGGTGCATTCGTTGCTGGATTAGCGTTAAACAAACTCATACCCCATTCTTCAGCCTTGATGAATCGCATTGAGTTTATTGGAAATTCGTTATTCATTCCTTTCTTCTTGATTAGCGTTGGAATGCTGGTTGATATTCGAGTAATCTTAACAGGACCAACAGCACTAATAGTAGCTGGAACACTTTCGACAGTCGCTATCTTCGGAAAGTGGTTTGCTGCAGTGATAACACAATATGTATTCAAGTACACTAAGGCGCAACGACAACTCATTTTTGGTTTAAGTAGCGCCCATGCAGCAGCAACTTTAGCAGTTATTTTGGTTGGTTACAAAGCGCAAATTCTCGATGAAAACATTTTAAATGGAACCATCATTTTGATTCTCATCACCTGTATTGTTGCTTCATTCGCCACAGAACAAGCAGCTAAAAAGATTATTGTTGAATCAGAAGAAGATACAGAAAGTCTTACGAGATCAAACGGTGTCCAAAGTGAGCATATTTTGTTGCCTATTGCAAACGTCATCAATATTGATAAATTACTTGAATTTGCTATTTACATCAAGGACAAGAAATCTGCTAATCCCCTATCTATTTTATCCGTTGTATCGAATAATAATGAAGCTGAAATTAATATCCTCAAGGCAAGAAACAAACTGGAAGCATACGTTCGACAAGCATCAGCTTCCGAGACAAAGGTGAATATCATCACAACAATTGATCACCATACAGCAAGTGGAATAGCCCGTATTTCGAGAGAAATCATGGCCGACATCATCGTTTTAGGATGGCCTCAAAAAACGGGATTCATTGACAAATTAGTTGGCGATAAGGTTGATAGTTTGTTGAATAGCATTGATAAAACAACATTTATTTGCTCCCTTGAAAAACCGATGGTACAGCACAAACGAATTGTCGTTGCAGCTCCCCCACTGACAGAACACGAAGTTGGTTTCTCAATGTGGATTACCAAAATTGCTAAGCTTGCACAAGAATTAAGCATTCCAATTCATGTGCATTGCAACGAAGCAACAGCAAAATCCTTTGAACGAGTTTTCAAACAATTGAAGCTTACTGCTTCGGTTTCATTTGAACTGTTTTGCGACTGGGAAGATTTTTTAGTTATCTCAAGAAACATCTATAAAGACGATTTATTTGTCTTGGTTTCTGCTCGTAAAAGCGCTACGTCCTATATGGGGATTTTGGATAACCTTCCTACAAAAATTGAAAAACACTTTGAAAACAATAGTCGCATTGTGATTTATCCACAACAATTTACAGATTCAATTAAGAGCGAACAATACATTGATATTTCTACGGAACCATTGAATAAAAGTATTGAAGCAGTACAAAAGATTCGTAAAGAAATTGGTTCGATGTTTAAGAAAAAAGATTAATACTTTAATATTGCAACTATACTTCAAAGAACTACAATTATGTTGCTAAACAAATTTTATATTTCAGCAATCTTACATTGGTGATCGGTTCATTAATCACATTACGCATATCAAGAAGCTATAAATGAAAAATTACATCATTTTTGATAGCTAATCAAGCTTCATTCTTAAAATGGACTGTGATTTATATCATAACAATTATTGACAACCAACTCACCACTTATAAACATTTCATAAAAAGCCAAATTCTTCAAATATTGAATCTGGCTTTTCTAAACCTGCGAAACAATAATTAACTTATTCGATTCTTTCGTTTTTGATTTCGTCAACTATTTCAGGATTCAACAAGGTTGTTGTATCTCCAAAATTCGAAAAATCTCCTTCAGCAATTTTACGTAATATTCGACGCATAATTTTTCCAGAACGTGTTTTAGGCAACCCTGAAACGAATTGAATTTTGTCCAACTTTGCAATTGGACCGATATGACTCGAAATGTGCTCATTAATTTCACGACGTAAATTGTCACGATCGCGCACTTCTCCTGTTTCTTTCAACGTAATGAACCCGTACAGAGCATTTCCTTTGATGTCGTGTGGAAATCCAACAATTGCTGACTCTGCTACAGCTGGATGTTCGTTAATAGCATCTTCAATCGGTGCTGTTCCTAAGTTGTGACCAGAAACAATTACTACATC
>DATGOZ010000351.1:0-4569 GCA_035305395.1 Taishania sp.
GAAGGAAGCATTTACAATTGATCAGGTAAATATGTATTGGCGTAGATGTGCTAATTTATTGAAAGAGGAAGGTCGTGAAACCACCTATAATGCGATGGTAAAGCGCAATCCAAAATTGGTTAATGATGTGCGTATTATCATGGAGGTTGATAATCCAGTTCAAATTGATTTGGTGAATACAGATGTTGATCGTATCATCGCTTTTATGCGTTCTAATTTAAAGAATTACGATGTATTCGTTGAAGTGAAGTTGACAGATAATCAATTCGAAGATGTAAAGGCATTGACAGGTAAAGATCGTTTTGCAATTTTGGCTAGAAAATACCCTAATCTTAATTTATTGAAGTCAACATTTAATTTGGATATAGATTATTGATTGGCTGTTTATTCGTTGATATTCCCGTAAAAGAAATCATTTTACTATAAAATAAGAAAGGCTATCCGAAGATAGCCTTTTAGTATTTGTTTTAATTACTCCTTACGGATTAACTACTTTAACTGATTGAGTAAAAGTAGAAGTGTTGATAACAACTCTTCTGTTTTGAGCTCTACCGTCTTCAGTATCGTTAGAAGCGATTGGTCTTGTAGAACCGTATCCTTCAGACTTGATTCTGTCAGCGCTTACTCCTTTGTTAGTTAAGTAAGTTTTTACAGCTTTAGCTCTGTCTTTAGATAATTGTAAGTTTTTAGCTGCACTACCTTGGTTGTCAGTATGCCCTTCGATGCTTACAGCTACATCTGGGTTGTTTTTCAAGATGTTAGCTAATTTATCTAATTCAGGGAAAGACTCTTGTTTGATAGTAGACTTACCTGTGTTGAAATAGATTGCTTCAGAAACTTTTCTGATGATATCTAATGTTTCTTTAGAAACTGGACATCCTTTGTTTTCAGGTTTTCCGTGTTCAGTTGGACATTCGTCATCTTTGTCAGGAATTCCGTCGTAATCTGTATCAGGACATCCGTAGATGCGTCCGTATTGTGTTGGACACTCATCAACGTCATCTGTAAATCCGTCGCCATCTGTATCAACTGGTTTTTTGATCTCTTGACCTAAAGAGTTAACTGGAACACCAGCAGGTGTGTTAGGCTCTAAGTCTCTTGAGTTCACAACTCCGTCGTTGTCATCATCTTTCAACATTTCTTCTAACTCGCTGATTCTGTTTTGTAATGGAGTTGGATCAAATTTGTCAGCAACTGCATATTGAGTTGGAGTCCAGTCAGCATGAGTTTTGTGTTTACCTAAATAAACATTGATTCCTAAAGTTGCGTTAAATAAAATTCCAGCATGCCCTAACGTGTTTTTGCTTGATAATTTTTTGCCAAAGTCAAAAGTGTTATCTTGTCTATAGTTAGCAATACCTGTTAAATCAGCTTTCAATGCAACGCGCTCAGATAATTTTAATTGTGGTGTGATACCAGCAATTACATGAATCATGTTGTCTTTACCTGTATCCACTGGATTCTTTTGCCACATCATGCTATACCCAGCACCAGCGTGGAACAATAATCCAAATCTTTTACAAAGCGTTTGTAATTTAACGATGTCTCCAACGTTCACAACACTTTGCAATGAAGTGCGGAAGAAATGCGTATTTTGTTTTCCAAGTCCTCTATAGTCAAGGAAATCATAACCTAAATCCAACATAATCCCCAATCGGTTGTTAAACATGTAACGACCGTTTAAGTCATGATGACTTACTTGAAGATTTTGTAAGTTTAAGCTAGTAGAGGATGTAGGCTTTGCCCAAAAATGTCCACCTAGTGAATAGCCGATAGACCATTTGTTGAAATCTCCATCCTGAGCAGAAGCTGCTAAAGTAGCCCCGATGAAAATTGAC
The DNA here is from genome assembly GCA_035305395.1 of Taishania sp. Classification (GTDB taxonomy): domain Bacteria; phylum Bacteroidota; class Bacteroidia; order Flavobacteriales_D; family Crocinitomicaceae; genus Taishania. The sequence goes on from DATGOZ010000351.1 coordinate 1,839, forward strand.
AATATTAGTTTTCTCATTTTAAATTGTTTTAATATTTTATTTCTAAAAGTTTTGGGCAAATGTACGTATAAAACTTTAATTAGCAAATTATTGTTGTTAATTGCTTTGTAAAGTAATGATAATTTATTTGTTGATATGGTTTGTTAGGTTAATCGACTAACACCTTATTACCCAGTAAGTATGCCGACTTGTTAAACCTTACGTATTATTTATGTGTCTGATTTTTATCTTGTTATTTTTTTTGGTTTCTCGTGGTGATTATGTTGTTTTTTATTGTGATTGATATAATTGAAGTAATTTTAGGCAGACATACATCATGTTGTACTTTAAACGAAGGGAAATAAATTTAATAAAAATATAGTAATATACTATTGAATAACCGATTTCAATATTTAGATTTGTTTTTTTGTGAGGCATTTGTTTAATGTCTTGTTTATATTTATTAACACATAATAGAAAATCCAAAATTGATGAGCAAGATTAAATTTGCAGTTGTTGGATGCGGTCATATAGGTAAAAGACATGCGGAAATGATTACCAGAAATGAAAGAGCAGAGCTGGTAGCATTAATTGATTTGAAAGAAAAGTCATTGTTAAATATTGATTATGTTGGCGTGCCTTTTTATAAGTCGTTGGAGGAATACCTTGCAACTTCGCCAGATGTTGATGTTATAAATATATGTACTCCGAATGGATTTCATGCAGAGCAATCCTTAATGGCGTTGGAAGCAAGAAAAAACATTGTTGTAGAAAAACCAATGTCCTTAAATAAGGCCGATGCTGAAAAAGTTATTTTCAAGGCGCTACATTTACATAAGCATATCTTTGCTGTAATGCAAAATAGGTATTCTCCACCATCAAAATGGATTAAGGAACTTGTTGAATCTGGTAAGTTGGGTAAAATTTTCATGGTGCAACTGAATTGTTATTGGAATCGTGATGATCGTTATTACAAACCAGATAGCTGGCATGGTAAAAAAGAGTTAGATGGAGGAACGCTTTTTACACAGTTTTCTCACTTTATTGATATCATGTATTGGCTTTTTGGAGATATAGACAATATTCAAGCGAAGCTAAAAGACTTCAATCATCAGACACTTACTGATTTTGAAGATTCAGGATTTGTAAGTTTTGATTTTGTAAATGGAGGTATGGGGTCAATTAATTTTTCAACTGCTGTTTGGAATCAAAACCTCGAAAGTAGTATGACAATCATTGCTGAAAATGGATCGGTAAAAATTGGTGGCCAATATATGGATCGAGTGGAATATTGTCATGTTAAAGATTATGAGATGCCTGAATTAGAACCAACAAATCCAGGGAATGATTATGGAGCTTATAAAGGTTCTGCGCAAAACCATAATTATGTGATTGACAATGTGGTTGATGTGTTGCAAGGAAAAGCTACGATCACAACAAATGCTCTTGAAGGATTGAAAGTTGTCGATATAATTGAACGTATATACGCTGCTAATTCTTAAAAAGATGCATCGAGTTTGAAGGATGAATCTCACTCTTAGATGATTATGAAAGTACTTACAATAGTTGGAGCTAGACCTCAATTTATTAAAGCTGGAAGTGTTAGCCGAGCAATGAAAAAACATCATGTACATGAAGTGATTGTGCATACTGGCCAACACTATGATGCTAATATGAGTGATATCTTTTTTGAGGAAATGAAAATTCCTAAACCTGATTATTTTTTGGGTGTTGGAGGGAAGTCGCATGCTGCAATGACAGGTCAAATGATGGAAAAGATTGAAGAGGTTGCCATAAATGAAAAACCAGATTGGATTTTGGTTTATGGTGATACAAATTCTACATTAGCAGGTGCTTTAGTAGCAAGTAAATTGCATATTAAGTTGGCTCATGTTGAAGCTGGATTAAGAAGTTTCAATATGAAAATGCCGGAGGAAGTCAATCGAATCTTGACAGATCGGGTGAGTGATGTTCTGTTTTGTCCTACCCAAATTGCTGTGGATAATTTGATGAATGAAGGATATAGCCGAATGCCTAATAAGATTGTTCTTTCAGGAGATGTGATGCAAGATGGTGCTATTTTTTATAAGGATTTAGCTAGAAAGCCTGCGGATGTTGTTGTAAAAGATGATTTTATTTTGTGTACAATTCATCGGGCAGAAAATACAGATAATCATGATCGATTGAGGTCAATTTTTGAAGGTTTAAATGAAATTGGAAAGAATCATCAAATTATTTTACCGTTACATCCTCGTACTCGTAATATATTAAATGAACTAGATATTGACCTTGTTAATATCACCTTAATTAATCCTGTAGGATATTTGGAGATGGTCTGGTTGATTTCAAATAGTTCTTTGATAATGACTGATAGTGGAGGTCTGCAAAAAGAGGCATATTTCTTTGAAAAACCGTGTGTCACATTGCGAGATGAGACTGAATGGTTGGAATTAGTAGAAAATAAATTTAATATTCTCGTTGGAGCGAGTAAAGATGCATTGATTGGTGCGTTCGAAAATAGAAAGCACTTATTTTCAAATGACTATGCTACGAAACTTTATGGAAACGGAAATGCAAGCGATAAGATTGTAAAAGAGTTGTCTGTCTTGTGAGTCTGATGGAAAGAATTAAATTCTAAAAATTTGTGAACAAGTAATTTTTAATTCAAAGCGCAATTTAAATTCAAAATTACTTCAAAGTGTTTGTGTACAAATTAAATTTCTTACCTTTGTCCGTTAGTCTACTACTTAAT